>JAQUYE010000116.1 GCA_028691965.1 Paludibacter sp.
GCTTACATTATAACCTCCGGAGAGTTAGCACCCCGATTTCACTCCCGGCAATGTAAGTACAGCCTTTAAAACGTCCATTTCGCAGAAAACTGAGGGAATGTTTTTAATTTCACTCATTCTTAATCGTTCAACCCCCATTCCTGTATCCTTGACCTTGTTGATACGGGAAGATAAAATGGTAAGCTCATCAATTTCGAAGATTTGTTCATCCGATTCAATGTCAAGAATCCCCGAAGAATAGAGTCGTAGCTGTCGTCGGGTAGCGTGAAGTCCGATTCCACCTACATTTAATTCATATAATCCCGGAGGTAATGCAAGACTGTATTCGCCTTTCAGGTTGGTTGTAGTTCCGCCCTGGAAATTAGTAAACTGAATAGATGCACCCGGGACAACAGAGCCTGATTTAAAATCCCGGACTGTGCCTGTAAGATATACCAGCGTTGAGTCAACGCCAGGTGCGTTGCCTACTTCATATATCTTATATTCAGATCTTGCAATAACAATATTGCCTCGCTTATAAGGGGTGTATTGTCCTGCAAATTCGTCATACAGGTGCGGAAGTTCGGCCTTAATCGTTGCTCCTTTGAGAATATAAATCTTTGAGTCAATTAAACTAACCTTAAAGCCGGCATCAGTACTGATTCGTATAAGCGCATCAACCGATGCATCACCCGGAAAGCTATACCTTGCTTGTATTGTATCCGTTTCTGATGCTTTGTAAAACAGTTGATAGGGTGAAAGCTGAGCAAATTCGTTGTAGTAAGCAGTAAGGCTACCCGCTACAGGTTCGGCAGCTGCAATCGAAGATACACACAACAGTGTGAGAATAAACAGAAGATGTTTCATAGTTGGTCCAGGTATTCCATCAGGCTGGTTAGTGCCAGTTCGGGATTCTTACGATAGTTTAATGAATTGTTTTTCAAAAAGGAGCGAATTTCTCTTCGGTGTTGCGGGTACAGACGTGTTACATCACGTAAACGGGTTATTTTGGTCATTCCCTCCGCTTGAGAAAGCCAAAACGTTTTTCGTATTGCAAAACTACTCACTAATTGACCGGATTCAACTCTTTCGCGAAAGTGAACCAGGTGTTTAAGATAAAGAGTATTATGTCCTTCATGCAGTACAATCACATAACCAAAAGGTAATTGATTGTTCTGAAAAGGGAGCTTGCAAACCTTTTGATTGTAAAGAAAAGCAGAGTCAGCATTCGTTACAATGTTATAGGGAGAGTTTTCAGGACTGATAACCAGCTGGTCTTTGTATAAATCCCATTTCAGCTGTATGTCCGGATAGATCATCCCGTTGATATAGATGGTTGCTTTTGAATAGTTATCGGATTGAAACCAGGGATGATTTTTATAATGAAGAGGGTATTTTTCGTGTTCCCGTCCTGTAAATACTGTTGAATGCATGTCGGCTGATTGCAAATAATGTGCTATTGCTTCCCGTTGAGGTTTCAGGTTAGAAAGGGGATCGTTGGTTACAGCCCACATAACCGGGCTAAGGAAGCAAATTGCTATCAACAGATAAAAGTGCCTCATAAAAATACCGTTTTAATTAACTAATGTGTAAGAGTCCGCAAATTTAACAAATAAATTTTACACGCAACTATTTGGTAATATGAAGAATTACAGTATCTTTGCAGTCCGTTTATTATCCCAGTGTAAAAGTTCGTTGGATACAAACAGAAGGTATTGAACTTGTGCCGATTAGCCTCTTTCAAGTTTAGTATTCCTGCAGTGTGGAACGACAGGTATTAATCAAAAAATAATAAATTATTTAAAGTGGATACGTTAAGTTATAAAACCATTTCTGCGAATAAAGCAACGGCGCAGAAAGAATGGGTAGTAGTGGATGCTGCCGATTTGGTGTTGGGACGTATGGGCTCTAAAGTCGCAAAATTACTTCGCGGCAAGTACAAACCCAGTTACACCCCTCACGTAGATTGCGGTGACAATGTTATCATTATCAACGCTGATAAAGTACAATTAACCGGTAACAAATGGACCGATCGCATTTACCTTCGTCATACAGGATATCCCGGAGGACAACGGGAAACTACTCCTGAAAAGATGATGGCAAAGAGTCCTGAAAAACTGATTAAGAAAGTGGTAAAGGGTATGTTACCCAAAAATAGATTAGGAGCTCAGTTGCTCGGCAACTTGTATGTATTTGCAGGTCCGGAACACGACAAACAAGCTCAACAACCAAAAACAATCGATTTAAACGCACTTAAATAATCAGTATGGAAGTAGTAAATGCCTTAGGAAGAAGAAAAGCTGCTGTAGCACGTGTTTTCGTAAGCGAAGGAAAAGGTCAGATCACCATTAATAAGCGTGATTTGAGTGTTTATTTTCCATCACCGATGTTACAGTATATCGTAACTCAGCCATTGGCTAAATTAGGAGTTGCCGATAAATATGATATTAAAGTAAACCTCGACGGAGGTGGTTTTAAAGGACAAGCAGAAGCGTTGCGCCTTGCTATCGCCCGTGCCATGGTAAAAATTAATCCGGAAGACAAATCGGCTCTTAAATCGGAAGGTTTCATGACTCGTGATCCTCGCGAAGTGGAACGTAAGAAATCAGGTCAGCCGAAAGCACGTAAGAGATTCCAGTTCTCTAAACGTTAATATCAGTTTAGTATCTAAATTGCCGGGACTCATAGACACTGGATGGCTACCCGGGAATTGATTTTAAAAGAAAGTAAACAACTAAAAAATTACAAATGTCTAGAACTAATTTTGAACAATTGTTAGAAGCAGGTTGCCACTTTGGTCACCTGAAACGTAAATGGAACCCGGCAATGGCTCCTTATATCTTTATGGAGCGTAACGATATCCACATTATCGATTTACATAAAACGGTAGTTAAAATCGACGAGGCTGCTGCAGCTATGAAGTCGATTGCTAAGTCGGGTCGTAAAATTTTGTTCGTTGCTACAAAAAAACAAGCAAAGGATGTAGTGGCTGATAAGGCTAAAGCGGTAGGAATGCCCTACATTACTGAGCGCTGGGCAGGTGGTATGCTTACCAACTTCCCTACTATTCGTAAAGCGGTAAAGAAAATGACTACCATCGATAAAATGTCGACTGATGGTACGTTCGAAAATATATCCAAACGCGAAAAACTTCAGGTAACCCGTCAGCGTGAGAAACTCGAAAAGAACTTAGGTTCTATTGCCGATCTTACACGCCTGCCGTCTGCATTATTCGTTGTGGATGTGATGAAAGAGCAAATTGCTGTTAAAGAAGCTCAACGTTTGGGTATACCTGTATTTGGAATCGTTGATACGAACTCAAATCCTAACGGAATTGATTTTATAATTCCTGCTAACGACGACGCTACTAAATCGGTTGACGTAATTCTTGTTGCCTTAATGGAAGCTATTCAGGAAGGACTCGAAGAACGTAAGGTTGAAAAGGTAGATGCTGAAGCTGCTGAAGCTCCGGTAGTAAAAGAACGCAAACAACGCGTTGCTAAACGTCCGCGTACTCAGAAAGAAGACGATGAAGCTATTAATGCTAATGTCGTAAAGAAATTCGTAAAGGAAGACGAAGAATAATAAGTTATTAATCTTACAAGATATACAATTATGGCAGTAACAATGGCTGATATCACCAAATTGCGTACCATGACCGGTGCCGGTATGATGGATTGCAAAAATGCGTTGATTGAAGCAGAAAATGATATTGAAAAGGCAGTAGAAATTATCCGTAAGCGCGGACAGGCAGTAGCTGCAAAACGCAGTGACCGCGAAGCTTCAGAAGGTTGCGTTCTCGCAGCTGCTGAAAATGGCTTTGCAGCCATTATTGCTTTGAAATGTGAAACCGATTTTGTAGCTAAGAACGCTGACTTTATTGCTCTTACCAAGAGCATCCTGGATGCTGCAATGGCTGCTAAACCGGCAACCAATGCTGAGGTAGCTGAGTTGACTCTTGACGGTCGCAAGATAGCTGACCTGGTAGTTGAACGTTCCGGAATTACCGGAGAGAAAATGGAGCTTGATTATTATGAGTGCGTAAGTGGTGGTTCAGTGACTGCCTATATTCACCCGGGTAATAAGCTTGCTACTGTGGTTGCTTTTGCTGAAGAGAATCTGGATGCTCAGGTAATGCGTGATATCGCAATGCAGGCTGCAGCAATGAACCCCGTTTCACTGGATCGCACCTCGGTGCCCGAAAAAGTGATCAACCAGGAATTGGAAATTGGTCGGGATAAAGCTCGTCAGGAAGGAAAGCCTGAGGCTATGCTTGATAAAATTGCACAAGGTCGTTTGAATAAATTCTTCCAGGAATCAACTTTGCTGGAACAGGATTTTATCAAAGATCCTAAAGTGAAAGTTGCTGATTACCTGAAGGCTAATAAGGCTACTGCAATTTCATTTAAGCGTGTAACCCTTAATCAGGAATAATATATTCTTCAACGAATATAAACGATAGGAAAACCTCCCGGATTCGCGTTCGGGAGGTTTTTAAATTTTTTAATATTTTTACCCGCTGAGGACATGTACCTCAGATTTAATTAATGATTTTATCCTAAAGGATATAAAAAAACAATGGGAAATATTGTAGCAATTGTTGGACGCCCTAATGTCGGCAAATCGACCTTATTCAACCGGCTTACTCAAAGTCGCAGGGCAATTGTAACAGAACAATCGGGTACCACCCGTGATCGCCAGTATGGCAAGAGTGAATGGAATGGTAGAGAATTCTCTGTTATCGATACCGGAGGTTGGGTAAGCAACTCCAGCGATGTTTTTGAAGAAGAAATTAAGCGACATGTATCGCTTGCTATGGAAGAGGCTGATTTGGTGCTTTTTGTTGTAGATGCACAAAGTGGAATTACCGATCTTGATGAAGAAGTGGCTGCTTTGCTTCGAAGAAACAAAAAGCCAATGATGTTGGTTTCCAATAAATCGGATACATTTGATATGCATTATGCATCTGCTGAATTCTATAAATTAGGGATGGGAGATCCGTATATGATTTCAGCAGTGAATGGCCTGGGAACCGGCGAACTGTTGGATAAGTTGTTGGAAATGCTTGGTGATGAACCCGTTGCTGATGATTTTGAGGAAACCTTACCACGTTTCGCTGTTGTTGGTCGTCCTAATGCAGGGAAATCATCTATCGTAAATGCGTTTATGGGAGAAGATCGTACTATCGTTACTGATATAGCCGGTACAACCCGGGATTCGATCTATACTCGTTTTAATAAATTTGGTCACGACTTTTATCTTGTTGATACAGCAGGTATTCGTAAGAAAGCAAAAGTACACGAAGATCTGGAGTATTACTCAGTTGTTCGCTCAATACGTGCCATCGAAAATTCTGACGTCTGTATCCTTATGGTTGATGCTACCCGTGGAGTAGAGAGCCAGGATATGAACATTTTTTCGTTAATTCAGAAGAACAAAAAAGGGTTGGTTGTTGCAGTTAATAAATGGGATTTAGTTGAAAACAAGGAAACCAACGATGCTAAAAAGTTTGAGGAGATGATTAGGGAACGTTTTGCTCCTTTTGTTGATTTCCCGATTATCTTTACCTCAGCAGTTACAAAACAACGTATCCTGAAAGTAATTGAATCGGCCAATATGGTATTTGAGAATAGAAAGCGCAAAGTTCCTACCTCAAAACTAAACGAATATCTCTTACCAATCATTGAAAACTATCCACCACCTGCATTAAAGGGAAAGTACATTAAGATAAAGTATATAACTCAGCTTCCCGATACCTATGTGCCTACATTTATATTCTTTGCTAATCTGCCTCAATACGTAAAAGATCCGTACAAGCGATTCCTTGAGAATAAAATCAGAGCAAACTGGGATTTTACAGGAGCACCCATACAATTGTTTATTCGTAGTAAAAATTGATCCCTTTCTGTGGTTTAAATCACTGCTATAAAAAAAGAGCCGGCAATTTATTAGCCGGCTCTTTTTTTATAGAATCTCTCCGCTTCCAATACAAATTTGGTGATCTTTATCGTATATAACCCCGAATTGTCCGGGTGCTATTCCCTGCAATGGTTCTGAAGATCGGATGCAATATCCGTTAGAAGTCCTTTCAATGGTTCCGGGTGTAAATTCGGGTGTGTGCCTGATTTTAAAACTTATTTCAGTCTTTTCTTCGTTCCATGGATTGTCGGTGATAAAATGAAAATCCTTTACCCGGAATTCATCTCCATAAGCAGCCGCTACATCATAACCACGTGAAGCCCACACAATATTGGCTTCAATATCTTTCTTAATAACATACCACGGACCTCCCGACAGACCGAGACCTTTACGCTGTCCAACAGTATGAAACCAGTAACCTTTGTGTTTACCTAACAACCGTCCGGTTTCAAATTCTACAATTGGGCCCTCTTTTTCCCCTAAATAACGGCGTATAAAATCATTGTAATTTACTTTTCCCAGGAAACATATACCCTGACTATCTTGTCTTTTTGCACTTGGTAGTCCCGCTTCCTGAGCTATCGCACGAACTTCCTGCTTCATAAGCCTTCCCAGGGGAAACATCAGCTTAGAAACCTGTAAGTGGTTAATCTGCGCCAGAAAGTCGGTCTGATCTTTTACCGGGTCTATTGCAGTAGCCAGGTAGGTTTTTCCGTCTTTTTCAAGTGTGTGAGCGTAATGTCCGGTTGCTGTCTTGTCAAACTGATAACCAACTTTTTGCTCAAATACACCAAACTTGATTAATTTATTACACATTACATCCGGGTTAGGAGTAAATCCCTGACGTACTTTATCAATTGTATAAGAAACCACATTATCCCAATAATCCTGATGCAAATCGATAATTTCTAATTTGCAACCATACTTGCGGGCAATCAGTGAGGCCATTTCAATATCTTCTTCCGAACTACAATGAAGCAGCTCGTCATCGTCCATTCCTATTTTTATGTAGAAAAGGGTAGGGGTATGACCGGCTTCCTTCAGTAAATGCACTACTACCGAACTATCAACCCCACCTGAAAGTAAACTTGCAATATTGATTATATATAATATTTTGACAGGTCAAACAAGCCTGTTTT
>JAQUYE010000001.1 GCA_028691965.1 Paludibacter sp.
GTACTGGTCGTAGGAAGGATGTGTGAAATAATCCAGCATAAAAGGTTCATTTTCGCTAAGTCCTTCCTTCCATGCGTTGAGGTCGGGGCGCGCTGCTTCTACGCGTTCAGGGGCTACGGTGCCGTAAACCGCAGTTAGCCATCCAAGATACTCACGCCAGTCGATGTTGCGAATCTCATGCTTATCCATGTAGAAACTGTTGACCGAAAGGGTGCGGCGGGTATTCAATTCGTCCGGGCGTACACGGTGCGTAGCTGTTTCATATTCTTCTGTATCATCAATTGTAAGTGTGCCGCCGGGGATTAATACCATGCCCGGAGGAGTAAAGCTGGCAGGCATGGACCCGCGAAAAGCATCTTCCGATCTGAAATCATAGTTCCAGCCTGTAAGTGAACTGGTGCGACCGCCACTGGCACAGCCAATCAGGGTAAGTGAGAATGCAACGAGAATTCCTTTAGTTAATGTACGAACCATAAGATGTTTCATTAGTGTATGTTCCTGCCCTGCAAAATTAATTAAATTCCAGAGCTGAAGGGAAAAATATCATCGAAATAACGTCTTAAAATACAATTTCGTATAATATTTTCTTAATTTTGCGCTGATTACATTAAAAAGTGAAGATGAAAGCCGATCCATCCAGTCTTTTCCTGAAACTCAATCAGCAATTATACGATTTACGAACACCTATCGTGATGGGTATCGTTAATCTTACACCCGACTCATTTTTTAGTCTGAGTCGCTACAAGGCAGGACGAAGCATGCTGAACCTGGTGGAACAGCAAATCAACGATGGAGCGACTATAATTGATATAGGAGGGTATTCCACCCGCCCACAGGCTGTTCCGGTGAGTGCGGAAGAAGAATTAGAACGAATCTCGGAGCCTATTGAGATGATTCGTAGAAAGTTTCCGGATGTTCCACTTTCTGTCGATACGTTTCGTGCCGATGTGGCACGCGCTGTAGTCGACCGTTTTGGTGTTGCGATGATCAACGATGTGAGCGGAGGAACGCTCGACCCGATGATGTTTGAAACCATTGCTGCGCTGGATGTAGCCTATGTGTTGATGCATATGAAGGGTACCCCGCAAACCATGCACACTAAGGTGGAATACGAGGCGCTTTTGCCCGACATTATTCATTTTTTGCAGCGACGGGTTGCTCAATTACACTTGTTAGGGGTAAATGATGTGGTAATCGATCCCGGCTTTGGTTTTGCCAAAACGCTGGAGCAGAACTACGAGTTACTTAACAAGCTGGAGTATTTCAACGAAATTGAAGTGCCGTTGTTGGTGGGAGTTTCCCGCAAATCAATGATATATAAATTACTTGATACGACGCCCGAGGCGGCTCTCAACGGAAGCACTGCCGTGCATATGCTTGCCTTATTGGGAGGAGCATCCATTCTCAGAGTTCATGATGTGAAGGAAGCGGTTGAAGCTGTAAAAATATTTGAAGCCTGGAAAAAAGGGGCTAACGAACGCTAACTAAAAAACATGGGATTTCACATAGGAATTAAAGATATTATCGACATTATTCTGGTAGCCATTTTGCTCTACCAGCTTTTTCGTTTGTTGCGACGCAGCGGAGCATTAAATGTTTTCTTTGGAATCATGTCGTTTATAATCGTATGGTTTCTGGTTTCCTATGTATTCAAAATGGACCTGTTGGGAGGGATTCTCAACAGGGTGGTGAGTGTTGGGGCTTTTGCACTGATAGTGCTTTTTCAGGATGAGATCAAGCGGTTCTTTTCGAGACTGGGTTCGCGTCGTGAATTATTGGTAGCATCAATTTTTCGTCGGTTCTTCAACAATGGAGATACAGAATCAGAGAAGACCGATTATAATATTGTACAGGTTGTACTCGCCTGCCGTAGCTTGTCAAAACGGATGATGGGTGCGCTGATTGTAATTGGTCGTACTAACAATCTTGAAATGCATGTCAATACCGGGGAGAAGCTCGATGCAGCCATAAACTCCCGGCTGATTGAAAGTATCTTCTTTAAAAACAGCCCTTTGCACGATGGGGCTATGATTATTAGCAATAACCGTATTTTAGCCGCGGGCTGTATTATCCCTGTGTCAAAAAACCAGGAGATACCACGACGACTCGGTTTGCGTCACCGTTCAGCACTGGGAATTACAGAGCATTCAGATGCTATCGCAATTATAGTTTCAGAAGAAACCGGCCGTATATCCTATGCTGTGAACGGGAAACTAACCATCAATGTAAAGGCCGAAGAGCTGGAGGCTTTTCTCTCTCAGTCAATTAACAACTAACCAGCTATTTATAAAATAAAGAGGGTGTGTCAAAACAAAGTAATTGACACGCCCTCTTTTTTTATTTGATATAACTTCAGCTACATTGCGAATGTAGCTGACCTGCATTGCGAATGTAGCCGATCTGCATTGCCGATGTAGCCGATCTGCATTGCCGATGTAGCCGGTCTGCATTGCCGATGTAGCTGGTCTACATTGCCGATGTAGCCATCTTCCGCTGGTAGTATTTTGCTTAAAAGGTTTAGTCAATGAGACTGTATAGCAAGGGCTGTACTGAATTTCAGTACAGCCCTCTACTGTTTATGTGAAACTGATCACGAGTTATGCTTTTCCGGCACTACCCAATACGCTTTCAGTTTTGTGTTTGTATAGTTTCTTCAGTTCTTCGCGAGCTGGTCCGAGGTATTTGCGCGGGTCAAACTCTGAAGGGTTAGAAGCCATTACTTTACGTACGGCAGCGGTCATAGCCAAACGACCATCTGAGTCGATATTTACTTTACATACAGCTGATTTGGCAGCACGACGAAGTTGTTCTTCAGGAATACCGATAGAGTCTTTTAATGTACCTCCGTTTTCGTTGATGGTTTTAACATATTCCTGTGGAACAGAAGAAGAACCATGAAGTACGATAGGGAAACCGGGGATTTGTTTTTCGATTTCTTCAAGGATATCGAAACGCAATGGGGGAGGAACCAAAATTCCGTTTTCATCACGTGTACACTGAGCCGGAGTAAACTTGTTAGCACCGTGTGAAGTTCCGATCGAAATCGCTAATGAATCAACACCGGTACGTGATACGAAATCTACAACTTCTTCCGGACGGGTATAGGTATGGTGTTCGGCAACTACGTCGTCTTCAACGCCAGCCAGAATACCTAACTCACCTTCTACTGTTACATCATGAGCATGTGCATATTCCACAACTTTTTTGGTCAGTGCAATGTTTTCTTCGTAGGGAAGGTGTGAGCCGTCGATCATCACTGATGAGAAGCCCATGTCGATACAGTCTTTACACAATTCAAAGCTATCGCCATGGTCGAGGTGAAGTGCAATAGGAATTGCATACCCTAATTCTTTGGAATATTCAACAGCGCCCTGCGCCATGTAGCGAAGAAGCGTTTGGTTGGCATATTTGCGGGCTCCACTGGATACCTGCAGGATCACGGGAGATTTTGTTTCTACACAAGCAGCCACGATGGCCTGTAGCTGTTCCAGGTTATTGAAGTTAAATGCGGGAATGGCATAGCCCCCTTCTACCGCTTTTTTGAATAAGTCTTTGGTATTGACCAATCCAAGTTCTTTGTAACTTAACATACTTTATTTAATTTAATTGTTGATATTCTGAATGCAAAAGTACTACTTTTTTATGGAAATGAAGCCAAACAGCACTCATTATTTATAAACTACAACATCTTTTTAAGCCTTTATGTTCATAGAGCTGCATGCCTTAACTCCTGTAATGCTAAAATGGTGATTATGTGTATAAATTCAGGAAAAATGTCGTACCTTAGCAACCCTTTTTCTCAAAAATGATAATGAAACAAATTATACTTCTTTTTACGCTTCTGATTAGCATTATCAGCCTTTCTGCTCAACCATCGGATGGCTATTATTCATCAGCCTTAAATAAATCGGATGCTGAACTCAAAACAGCTTTGTTTGTAATTATGTCGAATCCATACGAAATGGTGTCGTATGGTGATTTGTACGAGGTGTATAAAACCAGTGACGTGAATCCCGATGGTACGCTTTGGGATATGTATTCGACCTGCACCTGGGTCATCGACGAAAAGAAATGCGGAAATTACAAAAATGTGTGTGATTGTTATAACCGGGAACATTCTATTCCTAAAAGCTGGTTCGATGATCGTTATCCGATGTATTCAGATGCTCATCATCTGTATCCAACCGATGGCAGGGTTAACGGACAGCGGGGTAACGACCCGTTCGGAGAATGTGCCAACGGCACGTCTTTATCTTCGATGAGCCTGGGGCGTAGTGGCACTTCTACTTTTCCGGGCTATTCAGGGAGAGTATTCGAACCGGTTGACGAATACAAGGGAGACTTTGCCCGAACTTACTTTTACTTCGCTACACGTTACGAAGATATAATGACCAGCATGCAAACGTCGGCTAGCTCCTTTGCCGGGAATACCTATCCTGCCCTCAACAACTGGAGTGTTAACCTGTTTTTGAAATGGCACCGCCAGGATCCGGTTTCCCAAAAAGAAATTACCCGTAATAATGCGGTTGAAGTTCATCAGAAAAATCGCAATGCCTTTATCGATCATCCTATCCTTGTAGAACATATTTGGGGTGAGCTAAAGGGAAATCCATGGAAAAACTCTACTCTTACCAGACCGGCCGAACTCCTGGCCCGTATCTATTATAATCCTGCTTCACGATTGATGACTACATCGACCGACCTCGGTGAAATGCGTTACGAAGTGATGAATATTAGTGGTGTGCGTGTACTGTCGGGCACCTTAATGGGAGGCGACGCGGTATCAGTATCATCTCTGAACAGGGGAGTATACTTCTTCCGCCTGTCGGGAAACGATATTAAAGTAGTGAAAAAGTTTATAATTCAATAACATGAACAAATCAACCCTGCATAGTTATTGGTTGCTGACCCTGCTGTTGAGCCTCACCTCCTGGCTTTTTGCTTCAGTCCCTGCGGGCTATTATTATCCCGCCCGTAATAAAATGAAAGCCGGATTAAAAACAGCCCTGCATAGTACCGGATCGCCTCTTCAGGTGTATAGGTATGGTAGTGGTGAAGGTGCAACCTGGCAGGGGTTTTTCTTTACCGACCAAAATAGCGACGGATCGGTTTTCGACCGCTATTCGGCTATTAAGCGCTATTTCGATGGTTATAGCAGTATATCTGATATGCACATTGAACACTCCTTGCCCAAAAGCTGGTGGGGTGGGGCTGATAATATGGCTTACCGGGATCTCTTCCATCTTTATCCTTCGGATGGGCGTACTAATTCCTATAAAAATAATTACCCCCTGGGTTTAGTGGAAGAAGCCACCGCTAATTATGCAAATGGGGTTAGTAAAATCGGCAAAAATACTTTTGGTTCTTTTTACACCGGTCTGGCATTCGAACCTGCAGATGAATATAAAGGTGATTTTGCCCGTTCTTACCTGTATATTTCAACTATTTACGAACACTTTGCTCCGCTATGGGTGTCGCCCATGATGCAACAAAATACCTATCCGGTATGGACTCCCTGGGCTATCGACCTGCTCATGCAATGGCATGAGTCTGATCCTGTAAGCGAGCTGGAACTACAACGCCAGGAAGCGGTATATGCTATTCAGGGTAACCGAAATCCATTTATCGATTACCCCGATCTTGCCTCTTATATCTGGGGGCCGGATACCTTGTCGACATTCCCTTTTCCGGAAGAAACGGGTAGTTTTCTGTTCCTTCCCCGCCGCGGTTATGTGCTCGACTTTGACCTGATCCTGCAGGGTGATACCTTAGGTCGTTCGTTGGATGTTCAGGGACTGAACCTGAGTGGAACAATCGCTATTCGCCTGAAAAATGAACACCCGGCCTTTAGTTTGAACCAACAGTCGCTTACTGCTGATGAAGTTCTCGACGGGACTGATGTGCGCATTGTATTCCGTCCACAGGCTTCGGGTACATTCCGCGATACCTTGTTGATTGAAGGAGGCGGACTCACCGAATCCTTCCTGGTGCCTCTCGAAGGGAAAGCATCCCGACAATTAATGGCACTCGAGCCTGAAGTCCTTACCCCTGTGGGAGCAACGCTCCACTGGATAGCTGATCCAAAGGCCGAAACTTACGAAATAAAGGTGTATAAGGGTGCAACCAGGGCCGGTAATCTGTTGATATCCTCTTATGTGGAAGGCAGCTCTTATAATAAAGCAATTGAGATTTATAATGGTACAGGCGCAACCATACAGTTGTCGGATTATATGGTAGCTAAGCAATCGAACGGAACAGGCGATTACGAATCAGTATACCGTCTGAGTGGTAATCTTGCCGATGGTCAGTCGGTAGTAGTTGTGCATCAGCTGTGTTCTAACGAAGACCTGAAAGCGAAAGCTACGTTCTTCACCGATTCGGTGATGAATTTCAACGGAAATGATGCTCTGGCACTGCTTCACAATAACCTGCGCGTTGACGCTGTGGGATACTTTGATGCCGGTGCTGATCAGATGTGGGGTGAAAATAAGACTTTATATCGTTCGGCAGCAGTTACTCATCCTTCACAAGAGTACCGAGAAGCAGACTGGCAAAGCCTTGAAACAGATGATTTCAGTCCGCTTGGAAACCACCGGATGACCTTCAGTTCACAGCAGATACTTGTAGCTGATATCAGCATTGCTGCCGATCGGTCACTCTTTGAGCTGACAGAGCTCGAACCGGAGACTTCTTACAATTATCAGGTACGGGCTATTCGGAAGGATGGTGCTGTTCAATCGGTTAATTCGGTACAGTTCTTCACTGCTTCACCCGAAGTTCCCGTTCCAATGGAGCCTACAGATATCGGATCAACCTACTTTCTGGCAGAATGGGATTCGGATTTGTACTCCGAACAGTTTGAAGTACAGGCTTACTACAAAATCGGGGCTGCTGATGTAACTGAAGTAGTTCCCTTTAACGAGGTCGGTTCTTCAGGAAAACCACTGCCATCAGGATGGTCGGGAACGGCCAGCGGAAATTATACTTCAGCTACCAGTTCGGGTGTAGCACCTCCTTCGGTGGCACTTAAAAATACCGGTGAGTGGTTACAGTCGCCCGTATATCCTTATTCGATCCGGGAAATCAGTTTTATGTATCGTTATCCTTCCAATGGTACAGGGTCGTACTTTACAGTCGAAGCCTTGCAGGGAAGCGAATGGGTAACTATCGATAGGATAGATTACGTAAATACATCGAAAACTATTTTATCCTATACCTTTGGTCCGGAGGATAATGTGCTGTCAATCCGGATTACTTATGCCAATAAAGCATCTGGTAACCTGGCCATTGACGATTTCAGAGCAGTATACGGAAACGAGATTAACGAGTACCTGTTCCAGAACCGGCTCGTTACCGGCACCACCTATCGGGTTGAAAACCTGAGTCCGACAAGCAGTTATTATTATCGGGTTCGCTCTGTAATTGGAGAAGTACGTTCTGCCTGGTCGGAAGAAGTAAAGGTAACCACTCTCTTAGAGAGCTCTCTTGAATCGGAGGGGCTAGTGTTGCCACGCTGGACAGTAACATCTTCGGGCATTGTTCTGATGGGCCTGCAGCCGGGTAGCAGGGTGCACTTATTCTCGGTGACCGGTCAGCTACTGGGTGATTTTGCTGTTAATCATCCATCACTGGAGCTATCGTTGAAACCGTCTCAGGTATATATTATTCGCCTTGTGAACTCTCAGTCATTGTATTCATTTAAAGTAATTCGTTGATCCTTCGATGTTGAAAATCATGGTTTCGTTCTTCAGAGTGCCCTCCCGGGTCCTTCTGCCGGGTAAGAGGTGGATAGTGTTTCTTTTCTTTGCGGTAGTGTGTATTCCACCAGTGCTGCATGCCGATATTCCACCGGGATATTATAATACCATTGAAGGGAAAAGAGATGCCACTCTTAAAACAGCCCTACATACTATAATTCGTCCGCATACACAGCTCGAGTATTACAGTTCAAGTACTCATTTCCGCTCTACCGACTGGCATCCGGAGGGTTATTTCTGGGATATGTATTCCCGTGAGAAACGCACCAGCTGGTCGAATCTTAACCGGGAGCACTGTATGCCCAAAAGCTGGTGGAGTCCGCAACCTGAGTACACAGTTGCATATTCCGACCTTCACAACCTGTATCCATCTAACGTGGCTGCCAATTCTGCCAAATCGAATTATGCCCTGGGTATTGTCGGGGCTGTTTACGAATTCGATAACGGCGTTTCAAAAGTAGGTAACAATACCTATCCCGGATATTCGGCTACGGTGTTTGAACCGGCTAACGAGTACAAAGGAGATTTTGCACGTACCTATATGTATATGGTGACCTGTTACGAAGATTATGCTCCCAACTGGAGGAGTACGGGTACCGAGAGTATGCTGTATCAAAACACCTATCCGGTATTCAAGCCTTATGCTATAAGCTTGTTGATGAAGTGGCACCGCGAAGATCCGGTAAGTCAAAAGGAAATTGATCGAAACAATGCCGTTCACGTAATTCAGGGGAACCGTAATCCCTACATCGATTTTCCTGCATTGGCCGAGTTTATTTGGGGTAACAGCAAGGGACAGGCCTGGAATACCGATGAAGCAGGGGGTGCGTTAGAAGATATATTCTCACTAAGTTTCCGGTATGATCGGGATGAATTGCTGGTACGTCTGAGTCCTGCGGTCGGAGTAGCCTATAGTATTCATTCCATTGAAGGCCGGCAGGTGCTGAGTGGGATGTTATCAGGATCAGCAACCACAACTATTCCGTTGCAGGGTAAACTTAATAAGGGCGTCTATCTTTTTGTAACAGAAACTCCCCGTAAGCGTCATGCTCAATTATTTATAGTAGTGTAGCTTCGTCCTCATCATCTTCAGTCGGTTGTTGCGGTTGACACACAACTATACTCAGTTCATAGAGCAGATAAAGCGGTAATACAACGACAATAAGGGTGAAAGGATCGGTAGTAGGAGTAATAAGAGCAGCTAAAATCATCAGAATAACAAGCGCATACGATCGTACTGATTTGAGCAGTTGTTTGTGAATCAGGCCGGCCTTGGATAGTAGAAAAGCCAGTACAGGCATTTCAAACATAATCCCCAAACTGAAAATCAGAATGTACAGGGTGCCCAGGTAGGATTGAACTGAAATCTGGTTAGGTACCAGCACTGATATCTCATATGAACCCAGAAAACGTACTGTTAGTGGAAATATGATCAGATAGGCGGTAGCCACCCCTGCATAAAATAAAAAAGAAGCTGAAGAGAAGATTGCTCCGATGTGTTTCTTCTCATTGGGGTAGAGTGCCGGATAAACAAATCGCCAGATCTCGAAAAGTATATAGGGTACTATCAGTATTAATGCCAGACTGAATGACGCTCCGATATGTGCCAGAAACTGGCCTGCCAGGTTGATATTAATTAATTGTAAGGAGAATTCTCCCGGACAGATAGCAGGGAGGTTAACCAGATTTCCCAACGAACAAAGCCACTCGTAGAATATAAAGTCAGAATTTAGTGGAGCAAAGACTATCCTGGTAAAAACAAACTCCTTCATTGTAAAGATGACCCCCACTATAATTACCAGCGCAAGGATAATTCGAATAATTGTCCAGCGCAGTTCTTCCAGGTGTTCCCAGAATGAGAGTGTTTTTTCGTCTTCCGTTTGCATTACAAGGTAGCAGACCTATTGTTTTTTGGTGTCGTCGGGGGTGCTGTTAATTTCTTCGTCGATGTCTTTCATCCCTTTCTTGAACTGACTTACACCTTTTCCCAGTCCTCGCATAAGTTCAGGGATCTTCTTGCCTCCGAAAATCAGAAGAATGACCAGGGCAATAAGGATAATCTCACCGGTACCGAATGCAAATAATAAAGTGCTGTTTATCATGATTAGTGTTTTTAAGTCCACAAAAATACATTATTTTTATAATACCATGAACAACAGTATTGGTTTTTTGCCGAATATCGTATCTTAGCAGCAGTTTTTCTCAACCAATTGCAGTAAGTATTTGTTATAGTGCTAACTATCAAACCCAGATTATCCATGAAATCAATTTTATTATTTATTACTATTACCATTCTATCGGCTTTCCAGCTGTCTGCTCAGTCGGTTACTGAAATTAAAGGGAAAGTTACCGATGCTGGTAATGGAAATCCGCTTGCCTATTGTAATGTGCTGGTGGAAGGAACTAATATCGCAACTGTCACTAACAACGAAGGGGAGTTTTCCCTGAAGTTACCCTCAGACGACGCCCGACTGATTATTCGTTTCCTGGGTTTTATGGAACGTAAAGTATCCGTTCAGGAACTGACACACTTAAATGGCAGTATACGACTCTCTCAGGTAGCATTTCAACTGCCTCAGATTGATGTGCTGACGCAGGATGGTGCAGCTTTAGTGAAAGTGATGCTCGATCGTGCCAATCAGAATTATCCACAGGAAGAAATGCTTATGACAGCCTTTTATCGCGAATCTATTCGTAAAGGACGATCGTATGTTAGTCTGGCTGAAGCGGTAGTCGATATACAAAAACAAGATTACTCTTCGTATAAAAATGATGCTGCCCGTCTTTATAAAGCCCGTAAACAATCGGATTATACACGATTAGATACGCTGGTATTCAAGTTAATGGGAGGTCCATACAATACGCTGTACCTGGACGTGATGAAGAATCCTCAGATTTTGCTTACCGAACAGGTGTTTACCAATTACCGTTTTCACTTTAATAAAGTGGAATATATGGATAACCGCATGGTATATGTGGTCGATTTTGAACATGTTCCGGGAGTTGAAATACCGCTGTATTCAGGCAAACTATATATCGATGCCGAGAATATGGCACTGAAGACGGCCGTGTTCAGTCTCGACTTGTCCGACCGACTCGAAGCTGTTAAGTTCTTTATCCGCAAGAAACCTTTCAATGCACAGGTAACCCCTATTCAGGCCGACTATCGGATTGATTATATCGAAAAGGACGGGAAATGGTACTATGGTTACAGCCGTATTGAACTGGGTATGAAAATCAACTGGAGGCGCAAACTCTTCCATACCTATTATTACTCGACTATTGAAATGGCCATTACCGACCGCGAGAAAAGCTCCGAGAATAAAGCCATCCGATTCCGTGACCGCTTACGTTCGGATGTAATTATAAGCGATGCTGCTGCGGGCTTCAGCGATCCTGATTTCTGGGGTCCCTACAACGTTATTGAACCCGACAAACCAATTGAAGCCGCTATCCGGAAGATTAAAAAGGAAGTGGAAAAGAATTAGTTTACAATCGTTTGCAGTAAGAAAGTCAGATTTATCCCCGGTATTAAACTGTAGTTTTGCCGGGGATAGGTTTTCTTTGTGAGAGACATGTAACATAGGTGTCGATTCGGAACTAATGAAAACTTCCCCTCTACACCCCCTTAATTCGTTTTATAGAAAAGGAATACCAGTGCTCTTCGCGATACTGTTGTTGATCAACCCGATCAGTGCTCAGAAAGTTTACACCACCTATCTTTGGCATATGGACCAGCCGGTATACTGGGCTGAGAAGAGCAAGGACAAACCCGATAGCAAACAGTTTGTTGAAGAGTCACATCGTCTTAAAACGGCTGGTTTTAATCGTTATCCCGGTAGTACAGTGGCGCATCCTACCAATAATCTGGAAGAGATTTTTTCAAAAGCCGATCGTGTAAATGCCTATCAAACTGCTCCCCGGAATGCTGTAAATAGTATTCGTAATTATCCTGATGCCGGTGCCCAGCTGAGTATTTCGGCCGGACTCATGGAAAATATCCGTTCGTTAGGGGAGAAGAACCAGTGGGGCTATGGTTCGGGTTGGATGAATTCCTACAAGGAAGCCATCGGTTGGCAAACTTCCGGTGGTTACCCTCGCCTTGATGTTGTTGCCTTCACCTGGGATCACGCACTTTCTCCTCTTGTCAGCGAACGAACACTTAATATGCAAATCCGTACTCATCAGTACACAACCGAAAAATACTATGGTTCGCGCTCCAGGGGCTATTGGCCGGCTGAAGCCGCATTTTCAGAACGGATTATCAAAACCCTGGTAGAATGTGGAATTGAGTGGTCGGTAGTAGCTAACAGTCACCTTGCCCGCACCTTATCCGATTATGTTCATCCTTTTTCCATTAATGGTAATATTGATGCTCCCAACAGGGCTGATCAGGTTCCCACACAGGGACTTAACTGGTTTGAAGGAGCTATCGACGGTCGTGGTTCCCGATTAGCTGTTCCTTATAGTTATCAGGCCCACAAGGCTCAGTATATAGACCCTGTCAGTGGCACCGCATATACAATAGATGTAGTTCCTATGTGTAATTATTTTAGCTATATAGATGGTTATAGCGGGGCTAATGCCGGTGAGGTGCAGACGAAGATTGAACCTTATAGTTCTGCTGAACGGCCTTCCATCTTATTGCTTGCACACGATGGCGACAATGCCTGGGGTGGGGGTTATACCTATTACCACGAAGCAGTGCCCGGATTTACCGGCGATGCTTCAGCTAAAGGCTACCGGCCTACAACCATTCAACAGTTTCTGGATGATCATCCGGTTCCTGCAGGGGCTATAGTAAGGGTTGAGGATGGTGCCTGGGTAAATGCCGATAGTGATTGGGGGCATCCTCAATTTATAAATTGGTTATGGCCGCTCTATAGTAAACCATCGTATCGCTTTAATCCCGATGGCTGGACCGAAGACGCCCGTAACTGGGCCGTGATTACTGCTACCGAGAATTATATGATAATGGCTGAAGACCTGGAAGGTGGTAATTTGCGGATGAACTATGTTGCTGAAGGAGGAAGTGAGGCCTCGAATGCCGAGAAAGCATGGCATTTCTTTTTTGGCGGATTAAATTCCGGTTTTATGTACTATGGAAAGGCTGAAGATATGGAAGTAAAGCCTTCGATGACCGGAGCTATCGCTATCGAATATGCTTCTAAGGTAATTAATGCACACCCCGGTGTAGATCAAACTCCTCCTTCGGTATTTATTCCGCAACGTTTTCCATATAATCCCGGGCGGACAGGCTTCGGACCACTTACTGCTTATCAGCAGGTGAGTAATTCGTCCGACTTTCATATTTGGACCTTTGCGTATGATGTTAGTGGATTGTCGGAGGTGACCTTGAAATACCGCATCGACAATGATTGCTGGAATCCTATCGGGAGTATTCAAAACGATACTTATGCAGGTGGAGATGAAGTGCAGGCATGGCAAAGTATTCCGATGAGTCGCAGACCCATGGCTGCCGATCCTGCCAACGACGGCGAACTTAACTTCTTTATCCAACCTGTAGCTCAGGCCGACTTATGTTATGCTGAGCTAACTGCTCTGAAGGATGTGTTAGTGGATTACTATGTTGAAGCTACCGATGCAAAAGGGAATGTTTTCCGTACTCCCATACAGCATGTTTATGTAGGTGAAGGTACTGGTAGTGATGAGGGTGATCCTGATGGCGATCCGATTACGGTATCTTTCTTACGGCCTGCCGACTGGTCGGGGACGGGTGTTAAGCTTTGGGCATGGAGTGCAGGTGGTAACTTATTTGATACATGGCCGGGAGTGGATATGACTGATAACGGAAATGGCTGGTTTAGCTACACCTTCGACCAACCGGTACGATCAGTAAATGTGATTTTTAGTAACAACGGATCTCCTCAATCGGTCGATATCAATGGAGTTACTAATACAAGTTGTTATGAGTACGATGCGCTGTCGGGAAATAAATTTACTGTTAAGGAAGTGTCCTGTATACAAACATCAACTCATCAACCTGCTACTTTACAACTTTCAGTGTATCCGCAACCTGCTTCCGACCGGTTTGTGGTTACATTGCCGAATGTTGATGTGAGCAAGGGTTTTGAGTTAATCATTCGTGACCTGAGTGGTAAAATCGCAGGTCGTGTGCCGGTTACTCAACCGACTACTGTAGTAGATTGTGAAACAATGCTTCCCGGTGTATACTTCCTGCAAGCTATCTCCGTCGATATGGAACCTGTTTTCAGCTCCCGCTTACTAATTAAGTAAAATTGGAAATTCTTTCAGAATTTAATACCTTTGGTGTTTAATTTAATAAGCTGTTTGCCAACCTTACAGAATGGTGTAGTTGTTTGTAAATCATGAAATCACTTCTTCTTGTTTTCTTCTGTTTAGCTATGCTCCCGCTTAATGCGCAAAGGCAAGGTGGTCACCACCGTACGCCTGTTCTCACCGAAATTTCAAACAAAGAAATTGTACAAAGTGTATATGCCGATGCTACTAAGGTTGAAAAACTGAATGATTACTGGTATTCGATTGTCGATGATTCAGGTAAGGTGTATGGCTACGCAATGACCAGCACCGATTACTGTAGTCAGATTTCAGGTTACAACGGACCGACTCCGGTAATGATTATTACTGATAACCGTTATGTAATTCAGAAGGTTGCGCTTATGTCGCACTGCGAAACACCTGGCTACATCAATAGAATGGAAATCGGGGGATTTTTCGGTTCCTGGAACGGTAAAACACTTCAACAAGCCAGTCGGTTACAGGTGGATGCCGTAAGCGGTGCCACACTGACAGCTGTATCGGTAATCAAAAATGTTGAGTATTTAGTCAGGGCCGGTCAAAAAAAGCTACCAACAATAAATCTTAAATCTAATCATTAACCGTTAACCACTACTTGATAATCATTTTCTTCTAAACAAAACCCTTTGTTAATGCGTTATTTCGTTACTTGTTTGAATTTTAGTAACTTTGCAGCCCAAATTTTTATTATAGCATATGTCAGACGCAATTATACACGAAGTAACGCAAAACGAATATAAATATGGATTTACAACCGATATTGAGACGGATGTAATCCCTGTTGGATTAAATGAAGAGGTGGTACGCATCATCTCGGCAAAGAAAAACGAGCCGGAATGGATGTTGGATTTCCGTCTGAAGGCTTATCGCCACTGGACGACGCTCACCATGCCTACCTGGGCTCACCTCACCATCCCGGAGTTCGATTATCAATCGATTTCCTATTTTGCTGCACCTCGTAAGAATGCCCCTAAAAGTCTGGATGAGGTCGATCCCGAATTATTGAAAACCTTCAACCGGCTTGGAATTCCGTTGGAAGAACAGAAAGCACTCAGCGGTATAGCTGTTGATGCTGTGATGGACTCGGTGTCGGTGAAAACGACCTTCAAGGAAACATTGGCCGAGATGGGAATTATTTTCTGCTCTTTTAGTGAAGCCGTTGAACATCACCCTGATTTGGTAAAGAAATACATGGCATCTGTTGTTCCTTACACCGATAACTTCTTCGCAGCACTTAATAGTGCGGTGTTCAGCGACGGATCTTTTGTCTATATTCCGAAAGGGGTTCGTTGTCCGATGGAACTCTCTACCTATTTCCGTATCAACGCAATTAATACCGGTCAGTTTGAGCGAACCCTCATCGTGGCCGATGATGATAGTTATGTGTCGTACCTGGAAGGATGTACTGCACCGCAACGCGACGAGAACCAGCTTCACGCTGCTATTGTTGAAATCATTGCGATGAAGAATGCCAACGTAAAGTATTCAACTGTTCAGAACTGGTATCCCGGTGATAAGGATGGCAAGGGAGGTATTTATAACTTTGTTACTAAACGTGGAATTTGTAAAGGCGACAACTCGCATATCTCATGGACGCAGGTGGAAACCGGTTCGGCAATTACCTGGAAATATCCGTCCTGCGTGTTGCAGGGGGATAATTCATCCGCTGAGTTTTATTCTGTAGCAGTGACAAATCATCACCAGCAAGCTGATACCGGAACCAAGATGATTCACCTGGGTAAGAATACACGTTCACATATTTTGTCGAAAGGAATCTCGGCAGGGGTGAGCCAGAACAGCTACCGGGGACTGGTACGTATAAGTGCTAAAGCCGAGAATGCCCGTAACTTCTCTCAGTGCGACAGTCTGCTGTTAGGCGATAAGTGCGGTGCACATACCTTCCCTTACATGGAGGTAAATAATGAATCTGCAATAGTTGAACACGAAGCTACCACCTCTAAGATATCCGAAGATCAGTTATTCTATTGTAATCAGCGAGGTATTGGAACCGAAGATGCCGTGGGACTTATCGTTAACGGATATGCCAAGGAGGTTGTTGATCAGTTACCAATGGAATTTGCAGTGGAAGCTCAAAAGTTACTTCAGATTACCCTTGAAGGGTCAGTAGGATAAATCATTCAGAATAATAAAAAAATAAACCATACAATGTTAGTCATTAAAAACTTGCATGCCAGCATCAATGGCAAAGAAATATTAAAAGGGATTAACCTGACTGTTAATCCGGGAGAAATTCATGCAATCATGGGTCCGAACGGTTCAGGAAAATCTACCTTATCGTCGGTAATTACGGGTAATCCGTTTTTTGAAGTTACTCAGGGCTCAATTGAATTTAACGGGAAAGACCTGCTGGAGCTGGCTCCTGAGGAACGGGCCAACGAAGGTGTTTTCTTAAGTTTTCAATATCCTGTTGAAATTCCGGGCGTAAGCATGGTGAACTTCATGCGTGCTGCCATCAACGAAAAACGCAAGTATCTCAACGAACCGGCTATCTCGGCCAGCGACTTTCTCCGACTCATGCGCGAGAAGAAAGAATTGGTTGAGATGGATAGCAAACTGACCAACCGTGCAGTGAACGAAGGTTTCTCGGGTGGAGAAAAGAAGAAAAATGAAATTTTCCAAATGGCAATGCTGGAGCCGAAACTGGCGATTCTTGATGAGACCGACTCCGGATTGGATATCGATGCGTTACGCATAGTGGCCAATGGAGTTAACAAACTCAAAACACCTGATAACGCAACCATCGTTATTACTCACTACCAACGCTTACTCGATTATATTACCCCTGATTTTGTGCATGTGCTGTACGACGGAAATATCGTAAAATCGGGCACTAAAGAGCTGGCTCTCGAACTCGAGGCCAGGGGATACGACTGGATCAAACAGGAAGTAGAAGCATAAAAAAAGGATACATGGAACAACAATATATTGACTTATATAAAGCTCATCATGCTACCATAAAGGAGCATTCGGCCGCAGTGATCAACGAATCACGCGACGAAGCCTTTGCTCTTTTTGAAGAGTTGGGCTTTCCTACTACCAGGTTAGAGAACTACAAATACACCGACCTTCGTCCCGCATTCGAACAGGACTACGGTCTGAACATTCGTCGGTTGGATTTTCCTGTCGACCCCTATCAGGTGTTTAAGTGCGATGTGCCAGGAATCGATTCCTTCCTTTACTTTGTAGTAAATGATGGTTTTTATCCCGAAGAAAATGAACGTAACAAAGAGTTACCTGAGGGTGTAATTATTTGTAGTCTGAAAGAGGCCTCTGAAAAGCATCCTGAACTGGTTAAGAAATATTATGGTCGGCTTAGCAACACAAAGAAAGACGGTCTGGTAGCATTCAACGGGGCCTTCGCACAGGATGGGTTCTTTATGTATGTGCCTAAAAACGTGGAACTCCCGCGTCCTGTTCAGCTCATTAATATAATGCGCTCAGATGTCGACTTTATGGCCAACTCTCACAACCTGATTATCATTGAGGAGAACGCCAAAGCTCAGTTGCTGGTCTGTGATCACACGCAGGACGATGTGCACTTCTTTGCCAACCGGGTTACTGAAGTATTTGTAGGCGAATATGCTACATACGATCATTACAAGCTTGAGAATACTCATAACCGAATGACCAACCTGGCAACTTTACTCGTTGAACAGCAGGCATCGTCCAATATTATTTCCAATGTGATTACACTTCACAACGGCCTTACCCGAAATACCATTGAGGTAGCGCTGAATGGAAAGCATTGCGAAACAGAGGTGTGTGGGATGGTTATTGGCGACAAGAATCAGACAGTCGATAATTTTACTTCGGTATTGCACAACATGCCCGAATGTCACTCCGACGAATTGTTCAAATATGTGCTGGATGACAGTTCAAAAGGAGCATTCACCGGTCGCCTATATGTTGCCAAAGACGCTCAGAAGACCCTGGCATATCAGACCAACAGAAATATCCTGTTGAACCGTACTGCCAGGATGCGTACCAAACCACAACTCGAAATCTATGCCGATGATGTGAAATGTTCACACGGGGCAACGATAGGTCAGCTCGATGATAACGCTTTGTTTTACATGCGTTCACGTGGTATACCCTTCAACGAAGCAAGGTTATTACTTATGAATGCCTTTATGGCTGATGTTATTGACTATATTCGGATTGATGCCCTGCGCGACAGGATAAAGATGCTGGTGGAAAAACGACTGCGCGGAGAACTGTCGAAGTGTGAAGGATGTGTGATTTGTCAGTAAGAATCATTATCCCGAAATAAAGTGTATTTTTGTGTTCAGTTAAAAAGCTGAACACATGGATACAAAAACTGTTCTTATCACCGGGGCTTCTTCCGGTATTGGAAAAATCATTGCTGAATACCTGAACGAACGTGGTTATTCTGTTCTGGGAACTTCCCGTAACCCTGCTTCGGTTTCGGATATTTCTTTTCCACTCCTCACGCTTGATGTTACAAGCGATGAATCGGTGTCGCAACTTGTTCATCAACTTGAAGCTGATGGCACCCGGGTGGATGTGTTGATCAACAATGCGGGCTACGGACTTGCCGGTCCGCTCGAAAACTTCACGATGGACGAAGCCCGTGCTCAGTTCGAAACAAACTTTTTCGGAGTTGTGCGCATGGTGAATGCCTTTCTACCGGTATTGCGCCGGCAGGGCGGGGGAGTGATAATTAATACGGGATCGATGGCCGGACTCATCGGGCTTCCTTTTCAGGGACATTATTCTGCCAGTAAGTATGCCCTCGAAGGGTATCTTGCCGCTCTCAGGATGGAAGTGCTTCCTTTTAATATTCGTGTTTTCAATATTAACCCCGGAGATTTCCGTACAGGCTTTACTGCCAATCGCCGTATTATCGGCACGGTCGACCCGATTTACAGGAGAAAGTTCGATCAGTTGCTGACTATGTACGAACACGATGAAAACAACGGTGCATATCCAATCATAATTGCCAGGAAGATAGAAAAGCTGATCCGTAAAACTGGTGGTTATAAAGTGCGTTACGTAATTGGTAAGTTCGACCAGGTAGTGGGGGTACCCCTTAAACGTTTACTTGGCGATACTCTGTTCGAGCAACTGATGATGATGTTTTGGAAAATAAAAAAGTGATGGATATTTCTCTGATTCAGCAAGGATTGAAGCGACCTCTTCCCGGTGTTAGCTCACACCTCAAAATGGCACCGGCTCATCGTGAGGCGGAGTTCAGGGGCATCCGTGCCGAAGATTTTAATCCTCGTCTGAGTGCCGTACTGGTCCTCTTGTTTCAAGAGCACGAACGCCTTAAGATAGTGTTTATACGCCGTGGCGAATACGTGGGGATACATTCCGGACAAATTGCCTTTCCGGGTGGACGCTATGAAGAGGAAGACGGCGATTTGCTGACAACGGCTAAGCGGGAAGTAGAGGAGGAAATCGGAATTCATCGGGATTCATACGAAATTATCGGACAACTTACGGATTTGTATGTTCCACCCAGCAACTTTCTGGTTCGTGCTTTTGTTGCTTATTCACCGATTCGCCCCGACTACACTCCTGACCCACGTGAGGTACAGGAAGTAATCGAAGTTGATCTTGATCATTTCCTGAACCACGAACATATTAAAATAAAAGACTTCCCTGCCCACAATAGTCTGAACAATACCAGTGCTCCCTATTATGATGTTGATGGTATAGTTATTTGGGGAGCCACTGCCATGATGCTGCGGGAGATGATGGATACAATTATTAATAATTAAACGTACAGCGATGTTACATCAGGAAATCAAAACGTATACGCTTGCCGAGAAGACAGCTTTCTCGTCCGACTTTTCCATTAAGAGGATGGAAGCGTCCTATAGCTTGCTGAATGGCCGGAAACCTGCACCACACCGTCACGATTATTATTCTATCTATTATATAGTGAAAGGTACAGGATCTCATATCGTCGATTTTATGGAATATGAAATCGAAGACGGGCAATTGTATTTTCTGATGCCCGGCCAGATGCATAAGCTGGAGTTTAGCTCCGAACCACAGGGCTTTATTGTCTCCTTTTCCGAGCATTTCCTGATTTCCAATGCAATCCCCGATTACCTCATTAACGATATCTACCTGTTCAATGATTATGGTCAGTCACCTCCGCTGCCTATCCATGAATCGTCGGCAGCTCTGTACCTGAATTTGTTTGAGCAAATTGAGACTTTTTCAGGATCGCTCGAAAAGTATACACTCGAAGCAGTGGGTGCATTGGTGAAGCTATTGTTGATTCAGAGTAACAACCATTGTAGCCTGAAAAAGGAAGAAAATCCGCAATTTCTTGAAACTACCAATCATTTATTACGTAGCTTTAAACAACTGCTTAATAAGCATTATGTTGAAAAACACATGGTGAACGATTATGCTGAAATGCTGGCAGTAACTCCCGACTACCTCAATAAAACTGTTAAGTCGATTACCGGAAAGTCGGCAAAAGACCACATACAGAGTAAACTAATCACCGAAGCAAAGCGCTGGCTGCTGTTTACTAATCAGTCTAATAAGGAGTTAGCATATTCATTGGGCTTCGAAGAATCCGCTCATTTCAACAATTTCTTTAAGAAAAACACTGGAATGACTCCTACTGAGTTCAAAACAACTACACTTCAGTCCTGATTTTTGCAATAAACAACCTGATTTTATTACTTAAGGTGGGCATAGCTCACCTTATCTTTGCATTATCAAAATCGGGTTTAACTACCTCTTAATAATTAAATGAACATTATGAACACATTACTTAAGAAATTTTTCGCTACCGACACTCAGTCGTGGTCACTGTTGCTGGTACGTCTGGCATTAGCTATAGTAATATTGCCTCACGGGATGCAAAAAGCACTCGGTATGTACGGAGGCTATGGATTTGAAGCAACTGTAAATGGATTTGTTGGAATGGGTATTCCTGCTTTTCTGGCAGTATTGGTTATTTTAGCTGAATTTGTGGCCCCTATCCTGCTTCTGGTTGGTGTAGGAAGTCGTTTTATGGCTTTCTCTATTTTCCTTACACTGGGAGGTGCCATGTTTATCGCCGGTCACGTACAACATGGTTTCTTTATGAACTGGTTTGGCAACCAGGCAGGTGAAGGTATCGAATACTTTATTCTTGTTATTGGTATGTCGCTTGCCTTAGTAGTAGGTGGTGCAGGTAAATTTGCAATCGACACCCTAATCGCAAAGAAAATAAACGCCTAACTGCTTTTTAGAAGTAATTAATAGGTTTTAGCAGGCTGCCCCGCCTGGAGTTTTATCTCCTTGGCGGGGCAGTTATTTTTACTGAATACTCTTTTCGATCTGCTTTTCATCCTTATTGGCAAATAGTCCGTAGAGTGCAACAACCACGAAACACAACAGGGGTACCCAATACGATATATTGGAACTGTTGGCAGCTGTTGACACATAACCCTGAACAGCAGTCAGAACTGCACCTCCCAGGATTGCCATCACCAGGAAAGAGCCTCCCACTTTTGCCTCGTTTTCACTGATTCCCTCCAGGGCTATACCATAAATAGTGGGGAACATCAGCGACATGAAGAAAGAGATCATTACCAATCCGATTACCCCGGTCATACCACTGGCAAAGATAGCCGTTAATGATGCCAGGATAGCACCGGCAGCTGCGATAGCCAACAGCATACCCGGACGGAAGAACTTCATCAGGGCAGTAAATATAAAACGGGATACGGTGAAAAGTATGAGCGATGATAAGTAGAAGGTATTGCCGATATTTTCGGCCGTGGAACCTGCATCCAGTTGCCAGAGTCCGCTCCAGAATGGATGTCCGGTAATAAAGGCACTCACACGTTCGGGAAGGATTTCGGCCGTAACCGGATCGACCAGTTGAAGCGTCGACATAACATATCGAATGGTATACGACCAAACGCCGATCTGAGCTCCCACGTAAAAGAATTGAGCAACGACTCCCCAGGAATAATGCTTACGGCGTGCGAGCGACTTAACAGTAGCCCCGAAACTGAGTTTGGTAGTATCTCTGGAAGCAGGCATCCCCTTGTAGAAGATCATGATAATCAATAAGGCTAACAGAACTACGCCGAGCCCCATGTAGGTAAGTGTCACGGCCGATAGTTCGCGGTGTTGGGCAGTAAGTAGTTGCTCGGGCGACATCTCGCTTTTGTTGGCACTCAGTTGCGAAAGGATGAATATCTGACTAATAACGATTCCGGAAATCGAGCCGATAGGGTTGAACGACTGTGCCATGTTGAGTCTTCGGGTCTGCGTTTCCGGACGGCCCATTGTCAGGATATAAGGATTGGCAGTGGTTTCCAGAATGGAAAGTCCGCCGGCCAATACATAAAGTGCAAAAAGGTAAAATCCATACGACGCCAGTTGAGAAGCAGGGTAAAAAAGGAAAGTGCCCAGGGCGTAAAGAGATAATCCGACTATAATACCGTGTTTAAACGTATATTTGCGAATCAGGAATGCAGCCGGAATAGCAAAGCAGGCATACGACCCATAAAAGGCCATCTGAATAAAGGATGTCTGAAAGTCGGACATGACCATAATATTCTTAAAGGCCGAAAGCAGCGTGTCAGTCATGTTATTGGCTACTCCCCATAAAAAGAAAAGTGAGGTTACTAAAATAAAGGGAATAAGGTAATTGCGACCGCTAGCATCGGTCAGTAATCGTTGCTTGTTAGTGTTCATGATCTGTTTATAGTGTGAAAATGCGTTCCATAAGTTGCCATTTCTCTGCCGAATTTTGCCCGGGCTTTACCAGCTGAAACCGGGACATAAAGTCCTCCCATTCTGCTTGTCGGTTGAGACCTGCCAGTTCTCCAAAGGCTTTGTCCCATTCAAACTCGAGTGGAGTCTCCACAATCATTACTAATTTATCTTCAATCAGGTATATCTCCATGTCAAGGATGCCCACCGATCGTATTCCTTCAGGAATTTCAGGCCACCGATGTTCAGGTGAATGCCAGTATTTGTATTCCCGGATCAGCTCCGGATCGTTGCGTAACTCCAGGTATTGACAATAGCGTTTCGTAGCCACCGCATGGGTCCTGGTTGGGTATCCGTCTTTAAGCAGGTGTTGCATGGATTTAGTAAACTATAAGGATTGTTCAGCACAAAGATATTTTAAATTACCTAGCCAGCAAAACAAAGGTGTATAAAAAAGAAAGCAGTTGTCCCTAAGATGCTTTATTTACAGGCAACAAGGCATGTTGCCTTTCACAAAAGTTTGCAAAATTGACCATTTTTTTGTATATTTGCGAATCTGCGTTCAGCAGTATACTGCGAACAAAGGTCTGGTTTTTCACGTTTTCTATCTATATAAAATACATCAAACCGATATGAAATTACTCATCATTGCGAATCGTTTACCATTAAAAGTTGCCAGGAATAAAGAAAATCAATTTGAATTTTCACGCAGTGAAGGTGGTCTGACCACCGGTCTGGATTCGCTGGAGACTGACCTGGAGAAACATTGGGTTGGATGGCCGGGTGCAGTGATGGACTCTAACGAAGAAGAGGAGCAGGTACGTGAGCACCTGGAGGAGTTTAACTTTCACCCGGTATTTTTGTCAGAAGAACAATTACACCTCCATTACGAAGGGTTTAGTAACAGTACCTTGTGGCCATTGTGTCATTATTTTAATGTCTACACCGAGCACAATTCCGACTACTGGAGAGGTTACCTGGAAGTAAACCGCTTGTTTTGTGAGGTTGCACTTCAATTTGTTGAAGAAGGTGATATAGTATGGGTACAGGATTACCAGCTGATGCTTTTGCCTAAAATGATACGTCAGGATGGCCCTGCCAATATAAACATTGGGTACTTTCACCATATCCCTTTCCCTACTTACGAACTTTTCCGTGTGCTTCCTCAGCGTTCCGAACTGGTGTCCGGTCTGCTGGGCGCCGACCTGATCGGATTTCACACCCATGATTACATGCGTCACTTTGTGAGTGCCTGTGAACGTATTCTGGATCTTCGCTTTGTGCTCGACCACGTCACACTCAACGACAGGATTGCCTATGCAGATGTTTTCCCGATGGGAATTAACTATACGCTGTATAACGATTCTCCTTTATTGCCTGAAGTGCAGGAGATGTCGTTGAAATTAAAAGACCATTACGGAGATAACAAGCTTATTCTTTCCGTCGACCGACTTGATTATAGTAAAGGGATTCTTCATCGTTTGAAAGGATTCCGTCGTTTCCTTGAATTATACCCCGAATACCACGGAAAGGTTTCGCTGGTAATGATTATTGTTCCTTCGCGTGATCAGGTGGATAGTTACTCAGAATTAAAGAATAAGATCGACGAGACTATAGGTGGCATTAACGGAGAATATTCGTTGCTTAACTGGATTCCGGTGCATTATTTCTACCACAGCTTCCCCTTCAACGAGTTGGTAGCTATGTATCACATTGCTGATATGGCACTGGTAACACCATTACGTGATGGTATGAACCTGGTTGCCAAAGAATATGTTGCAGCCAGAAGAGATAATCCCGGAGTGCTGATTTTAAGTGAAATGGCCGGAGCTGCCATTGAGCTTAGCGACGCTCTGATTATCAATCCCTATGATGTGGAACAGGTTGCGTCGACCATTCACGAGGCATTGGAAATGCCCGAAGAGGAACAACTCCGCAGGATGAGTCTGATGCGGCGTAAAATAGCAAAGCGTACTGTAAATCATTGGGCGCAGAAGTTTATCAATCAATTGCTAACTATTCGTCAGAACAACGAAAATTCAAATAGCGAACAGATAGATGGCCATGTGTTGAATAATATACATACGGCTTACAAGGCTGCTTCACGCCGTCTGATAGTATTAGATTACGATGGTACTTTAATGGGCTTTAAACGTCGTCCCGAAGATGCATTCCCTACCGAATCACTTCGTGCTATTTTGTCGAAACTGGCAGTTGATCCGTTTAACAAGGTGGTGATAAGCAGTGGCCGTGATCATCAGACACTCGAAAGCTGGCTGGGCGATTTGGATCTTTCGATGGCAGCAGAGCATGGAGCTTATTATAAGGAAGCAGGAGAATGGGTTCGCAATATACCCGAAGAGAAACCGTGGAATGATGAGATAACCCAAATCCTGCATGAGTTTACCGACCGTACTCCGAAATCGATGATTGAAGAAAAGGAAACCACCCTGGTATGGCATTACCGGAATGTAGATGCCTGGTTAGCCACTCTTCGTGAGCAGCAGCTGGTGGAAACACTTATCGAACCTTGTTCCCGACAGGGATTACAGATTATGAGAGGAAACAAGATTGTGGAGATCAAGTCACCCAACCATACAAAGGGCTCAGAAGCACGCAGGTTGATAGCCATGGACAATTACGATTTTGTAATGGCCATGGGCGACGATACCACCGACGAAGATATGTTTCGAGCATTACCCGAATCGGCTTTTACTATAAAGGTCGGCCGTATGTCGCAGGTAGCACGCTTCAACCTCAGTTCTCAGCCAAAGGTGCTTTCGTTTTTAAAAGCACTTATGGCCTGATAAAGCGGGAAGTTTCCACTTCGCCTGTAAACAACATGGCCGAATTAATCAAGGCCAGGTGTGAATAGGCCTGGGGGAAGTTCCCTAACTGTTCCTTGGTGTGGAAATCAAGATCTTCGCTGTAAAGTCCGAGATGATTCGAATACTCAAGCAGTTCGTCGAAGAGCTGTTTTGCATCTTCCGTTTTACCAATCGCGTAAAGCGCTCTCACCATCCAGAAGGTGCAAATCGTAAATGCAGATGTAGGGGTTCCGAAATCATCTACATTTTTATACCTGAAATACAGTCCGTTAAACTGCAGGTTGTCACGGATGGCTTCCACCGTTTTGATGTAACGCGGATCTGATCCCTCCATAAATCCATAAAACTCCATCAATAAGAGTGAAGAGTCGAGATCGGTATTGGTATAAGTTTGGGTAAAGGTTTGTAAGTCTTCATTCCACCCATTGGCAAAAACTTCTTCTCTGATAAGTTCTGCTTCTTTTTCCCAAAAGTCAGCAGATGCATTATCGTGCAACATACGTGCAATGTACACTCCCCGGTCGAGCGCTACCCAGCACATCACCTTTGAGAAGACAAAATGTTGTTCTTTACCCCTTATTTCCCAAATTCCTTTATCAGGATTACGCCAATCCTCAACAACTGTACGCATTATATTTTTCACAATCTCGTACATATCTTCAATGTCATCGAGTGTGCCGGGAAAATACTGATAGTACTTGTAGATTACATCCATCAGGTAGCCAAAGCTATCGTTTTGTTTTTGGTGATAGGCAGCATTTCCAATGCGTACAGGTTTCGTGTTCTTATACCCGGCCAGGTGATCGAGTGTTTCTTCAGTCAGAACCCGTTCGCCCCGTATACCATACATAATCTGAAAAGAGTCTGATTTCTTTATCAGTATATTCCGGATAAAGGTGATAAACCGGCCTGCTGCCCCTTCATGACCCACCCTGAGAAGGGTGTCGATCGACATGGAAGCATCCCGTAACCAACAAAAACGATAGTCCCAGTTACGGGTTTCTCCTATTGCTTCCGGCACACTGGTAGTCAATGCTGCCAAAACGGCGCCACTACGGTGATACGACATGAGCTTAAGAACCAGCATACTCCGCTCGATAAGAGGGTGGTAGTCGGCAAATTTCTTAGAGCGGTTCGACCAGTTGCGCCAGTACAGCTTTGTGCGCTGATATTCCAGGTCCACTCTGTTCTGATCAATTTTAATCAGTTTTTGATTGTACGATAACAGCACAAAGGCATCTTGCCGGAGGATAACTTCGCGGCCTTCAATTAATTCCTCGTACGACATGCCGGAGTAAAGATACAGACTATCTTTTTCGTTTTCCTCCGAACATATTTTGAGGTACTGATCTTCCCGGCTGTAGCTTACCTTGTCGCGCGCATAATTCGGGGCCGGTTGCAAGTCGATCCGAAAGCGCGGTGTTCCGCGACGCAGTCGAAATAAACGATAGATTTCCGCCGGAAGGTAATAACCCTTTATGTCGCCAGTCTTGTAGCGGGGCATAAAATCAAGGATCTCAAAATGAGCATCGGTCGATTCAAAGGAAGTAACCAGAATATTTGTATGTGCTACATACCGCTGCGTAATTACATACTCCCCGGAGGTGTTAATACCAAAATGTCCACCCTTTTCGTAATCGAGTAAACGCGAAAAAACCGAAGGGGAGTCAAAATCAGGAAAGCAACACCAGTCTATACTTCCACATTTAGAGATCAGTGCAGCTGTACGGCAATTGCCTATTACACCATAATCGAGGTTATTCATTGTTCTTGTTAGTTGATGTGTGAGTTAGCTGTTTCGGGAGATGCGTCATAAGATGGTAAATTCTCCAGCATGTGAATAAGATCGTAGAGTTGACCTTTTAACTGTGCTATTTCCTTTAGCTGGTCGTCAGAAGGATATCCCCCCAGTTTGCCCATCAGGCGCATCGGGATCTCGATTGCCTCTTCCTGCATCTCTTTCCCCTTTTCTGTCAGTGTTACCACCACTTTTCGCTGGTCGACCGGCGAAGGAGTCCGGTTTACCAGTCCCATTGCTTCCATCCTTTTTAGTAAGGGAGTAACAGTATTGGTATTCAATATCAACTTTTGAGCGATTTCGTTTACCGACCGACCGTCATTTTCCCAAAGTACCATCATAACAAGGTATTGGGTATAGGTAATCCCCAGCCGGTCAAGATCCTCCTGGTATTCTCTGATAATTAGCCGGGACACCGCATAGAAAGGAAAACAAAGCTGATTATCTAATTTTAATTGCTCGTATTTCATAATTGCTTTCATTTAGTACAAAACTACAATAAAAGAGGCGAAAATCCCTTTCCGCCTCTACATTTTAACAATCAATCAAGCTTTTAATAGCTTTTCTATATCTTTTGTAAGCTTTTCGGGCACAGTAAACGGCGAAAAACGTTTGATGGGATTACCGTTCTTGTCGATAAGGAATTTCCCGAAATTCCATTTAATCCGATTACCCGGAAAACCGGGAAGCTCTTTTTTCAGGTACTTATAAATGGGATGTGCCGTTGAGCCGTTTACATCTATTTTCGAAAACATCTGGAAGCTCACGCCATAATTGATCAGGCATCCCTCTGATATTTCCTTTTCACCGCCCGGTTCCTGATTGGCAAACTGATTGCATGGAAATCCAAGAATTACTAATCCCTGATCCTTGTAAGTTTTGTACAGTTTTTCGAGTCCCTCATACTGAGGAGTGAGTCCGCATTTGCTCGCAGTGTTAACTACTAATACCACTTTACCTTTGTAGCTATCCATGCCGATTTCTTTTCCCTGAAGCGAAGTTGCTTTGAATTGATGAAAGTTCTGTTTCATTGTTGTATTGATGATGTTTTATTTGTCGTTTGCGATACAAAAGTAATCAAATAAACATCGCGGGCGATATAAATCAAAGAACCTTAACAATATTTATGTATTCCAGCTACAATAGGGGTGTTTCCGGAGTTGAGCGTTGTAGTATCTCTTTATGCCTGTCACTTCTTCACCAAGCCACCAGGGCCGGATATAAGGAGTGGATGCATCGGGCAATTCGATCTCGGCTACCACAAGGCCATCGTTCTCGCCATAGAACTCATCCACTTCAATTATTAAATCACCGGACCTGACTTCATACCTGGTTTTGTGAATAATACCCGGTTCGCACAGCGCCATAAGTTCCGCGGCATCCTTCAGGTCAATTTCCTGTTCCCATTCATAGCGCGATAACCCTCCATCGGGGCTCGGACCTTTTATTGTCAGGTAGCCTTTTTTATCCCGTATGCGTACACGCACGGTTCGACCGTTACCGGAAGAGATATAGCCCTGCCTGATTTCAGTAGCCCGAAAGGCTTCCTGCTTAAAGTGATCTGATACGACTAAAAATTTCCGTTCTGTCTCCCTGGGCATAGTTGGTAGTATTAAAAGTATGTACAACGCAAAAGTAAGTATAAATGATCAGAAATAGAGTATGGTTTAAATAAAGTTAAATACGAGTATGCTATAATTGAATATTCGAAAAACTATATCTACATTTGCGATATCAAAATAATATCATTATGAAAACAAATGAAGTTCCTTTTAGTGGCGTTAAGTTGCCTGGTATTCCGATGCTTATAGTTAATTTACTATTCTTTATTGGTATCGTTGTTGCTTTTATTTGGTTAGTGAGTTCGTCCCTGAATGAGACCTTAATGGTCGCACTTATAATTGCTGATTGTGTGCTTTTTATTGTAAACCTTATTTTGTGGGGTGGATTTATGCAGATCGAACCCAACGAAGCAAGGGTAATGATTTTCTTTGGTAAGTATGAGGGTACGGTAAAGCAGAATGGTTACTTCTGGGTGAATCCTTTTTACAACAAAAGTAAACTAACACTCCGTGCCCGTAACCTGGATGCCGATCCTATAAAGGTAAATGACAAAAACGGGAACCCGGTGATGATTGGGGTAGTAGTTGTGTGGAGGGTCGATGATACCTACAAGGCCGCTTTTAATGTTGATACAGCATCTCTTTCGTCGGTTACTACCGCTGCAAATGGTAGTGTAAGTGTAGTAAATACTGCTGCCCACAAGATGGTTGCCTACGAAAACTTTGTGAAAGTTCAGAGCGATGCTGCATTACGTAATGTAGCCGGACTGTATGCCTATGATCAGACGGGAACTGCTCACGAAAATGAATTAACGCTGCGTAATGGTGGTGAAGAGGTGAATGATATTCTGGAGAGTCAGTTAAACGAGCGGTTGTCGATTGCCGGTATTCAGGTAATTGAGGCCCGAATCAACTACCTTGCTTATGCTCCCGAAATTGCAGCTGTGATGCTTCGTCGTCAGCAAGCCGATGCAATTATTGCTGCCCGTGAAAAAATTGTAGATGGTGCAGTAGGGATGGTGAAGATGGCCCTAACCAAGCTTTCAGATGAGAATATTATTGAACTGGATGAAGATAAAAAAGCGGCAATGGTAAGCAACCTGCTGGTTGTTTTGTGTAGTGAGGAAAATGCCCAGCCGGTTTTAAACGCGGGGACACTACATCAGTAATCAATTAAATGGCTAAGGAATCCAAAAATAAGAGTTTTGTACTTCGTATCGATGCCGAAATCATGGATGCGATCGAAAAATGGGCTGCTGATGAATTCCGTAGCACGAACGGACAGATTTTGTACTTGCTGGATCAGGCCTTGCGTAAAAACAAGCGCTATCCCTCAAAAAACAAAACTGTAAACGACGAAGAAAAGTAAATGAGCATCCCCGGAGTTGATCTTCGGGGATGGTTGTATCAGAGTATAGTGGTCGATTCCTGTAACAGCTCTTCTTCGGGAATGATTTCCGTTTCTATAGCTACCGTGTCTTTAGGGATGTAGGTATGACATTTATACTTCAGGGATATTTCCTGCGATGGTTTCTCCGGGAACTTTCCACGGTATCGGGTGAGTTGTTCGTCTTTTACTACTTTTTCCATGAATAAACCGTAGATAGGTAAAGCAGTTTTACTTCCTTCGCCTAAACGACCGGTTCGGAAATGCACACTTCGGTGTTCTCCGCCCACCCAGGCTCCGGCAACCAGGTTGTTGGTAACTCCTACAAACCATGCATCCGAATGGTTGGAAGAGGTTCCTGTTTTCCCCCCGAAATCGGTAGCATAATTAAACAAATCCCACTCCCACAATGCCTGAGTGGTACCACCCGGCTCGGTCATGGTACCTTTTAATAGTTCAGTCATCAACCAGGCAGTCTGATAGGGTATAACCTGCTTTGTAGTCTTTGCCGCCGAATAAATAAGCTTTCCGTTTTTATCCTCAATACGGGTTACTACTACCGGTTCGGTATGCTTCCCTTCGTTCACTATCGTTCCAAACGAATTAACAAGTTCATATAAGGATACATCTGATGAACCAAGGCTCGTCGAAGGCATATCCTCCAACCTGGTTTTTATCCCCAGCTTATGAGCATAACTAATCACTTCCGGGATTCCGACTTCCCTGGCCAGTTGCACGGCAACAGTATTGATCGATCGTGCAAACGCATATTTCAAGGTAACATTACCCCGGTAGGACCAGTCGGCATTTTTAGGTTGCCATACCTTAGGTTCTCCCTTTTCGGTATATTCCCATTTCACGGGTTGATCATAGCGCTTGTCGCAGGGAGCTATTCCATTTTCGATGGCAGCAGTGTACACAAACAACTTAAAGGTAGACCCGGGTTGTCGTTTCGACTGCGCTACTTTATCGTACTGCCAGAAGTCGTAGTTGATATCTCCGACCCAGGCTTTCACATGTCCGGTACCTGGTTCCATAGCTACAAAGCCGGTATGAAGGTAATGATTCATGTAGCGGATCGAATCCATAGTACTTAGCAATGTATCTTTACTGATAGCTTCGTAGTCGAAGACCTTCATTGGCCGGGCTTCGTTCAGGTAAAACCACACAGAGTCGGATTGTTCGCCGAACCGTTTGACCAACGAAGCATACTGATGCGTTTTTTTGGCTATATTCTCTACAAATCCGGGTATTTCAATTCCTTGTTCATCCCGCCAGGGTACCTGACCGCGCCAGTGCTCAAAAAACCGCTTTTGCAAGGTTCTCATTTGTTCATTGACAGCTTCTTCGGCATACTTTTGCATGCGGGTGTCGAGCGTAACATGAATCTTAAGTCCGTCGTTATAAATATCATATCCTGTTTTTGCTTCCCACTCTTCGAGGAAGCGGGCCAGGTGTGAACGGAAATACCTGGCTTCTCCGTCCTGCGATTTTTCTATACTGTACTTAAGTTGAAGTGGAAACAGTTGAAGGGAGTCGCATTCGTGTTGTGACAGGATCTCCTGTTCAACAAGATTCTGAAGAACTACATTCCGGCGGGCCATCGATCGTTGGGGGTTCAGAACCGGACTGTACGAAGTGGTAGCTTTCAGGATAGCTACCAGCGTCGCACTCTGTTGGTAATTCAGTTCAGAAGGGTGAACCTTGAAGTAGGTTTTCGCAGCTGTGTATATTCCGTATGCATTACTGCCAAAATCGACAGTGTTCAGATACATGGTAAGGATCTCTTCCTTCGTGTAGAATATCTCAATCTTCACTGCTGTAACCCATTCCTTGGTTTTCATGATTATCAGTTTCAAGCCCGGTATTGATCCTAATAAACCCGTAGAGTACTGGTTGCGGGTTTTGAACATGTTTTTTACCAATTGCTGTGTAATTGTACTGGCACCCCGCGGGTCTCCTTTCAGCATATCCTTAAAAGCGGCAAACAATCCCTGAAAGTCGATTCCGAAATGACGGTAGAAACGTTCATCCTCAGTACTGATAAGTGCCTCTATCATCCTGGGAGATATTTCGTTGAATGCAACCGGAGTTCTGTTTTCTGAGAAAAACTTCCCGATTTCTTTCCCGTCGGCACTGATGATGGTGGTAACCAGGCTTTGCTCAGGATTCTCAATTGCTTTCAGGGTAGGTGATTTGCCAAAAAGCCAAAGTATATTCAAATCTACTACAAGTAAATATACCACGAACATCCAGCTTATGGTAAATGCGATGTTCCCTAACTTACGGTACCAGGGTAAAGACCTGAACCGCGCCATACGGGCTTTGCGCCACTGAATTATTTTTCGAAAAAGAGTAGTGGTAAATGTACTGATGGCAGGAAATGCTGAGCGTAATTTCTGCACGAATGAGGTAAAAGCAGTTGCGATGTTTTTCCGCATGACTATAGTTTGAAAACGCTGCAAAGGTAATTGAAAGCAAGTGAATTATAATCGACTCTGCAAAAAAATGTTATATATTCAAAACATCAATACTGTAATAGATATTATTTGTTTGTGAATCTAAAAACTATTCTGTTTCTTTGCATCAGTTAAACGAACAAATGTTCACATAAAAAAGTATTAAATCTATAAAAATCAGTAGTATGGAAACAAATGAAATGTATGTAATGCCACGTATTGGCGAAAAGGCTCCTTCTTTCAAAGCAGTAACAACACAGGGTGATATTAACTTCCCCGAAGATTACTCAGGTAAATGGACTATTCTGTTTAGTCACCCGGCCGACTTTACACCGGTTTGTACTTCAGAATTTATGACTTTTGCAACAATGGAAAAAGAGTTTAAAGCACTGAACACTGAATTGGTTGGTCTATCTGTTGACGGACTTTACAGTCACATTGCCTGGTTGCGTACCATCAAGGAAAAGATCGAGTACAAAGGAATGAAGAATGTTGAAGTTAACTTCCCGCTTATCGAAGACATCACTATGGAAGTGGCTAAGAAATACGGAATGATACAGCCGGGCGAAAGTTCAACAAAAGCTGTACGTGCAGTATTCTTTATCGATCCTCAAGGTATTATCCGTACCATTATTTACTACCCGCTTTCATTAGGTCGTAATTTCGACGAACTGAAACGCGTCATTATTGGTTTGCAAACAGCTGATGCATTTGGCGTAGCTCTTCCAGCCGACTGGCGTCCGGGTGACGAAGTGATTGTTCCTACAGCAGGCTCTTGTGGAACAGCTAAAGCCCGCATGCAGGGTGAAGAAGGTGAAATGACTTGCTACGACTGGTTCTTCTGTACCAAGAAACTGGCTAAAAGCGAAGTCGAAAATAAACTTGGCACCAAACTATGAAAATAAGTAAAGGTAATTTACCTTAACCGAAAGGAGAAACTCAACGAGTTTCTCCTTTTTTTTATGTTAAATAATAATAGTAATGAGCAAATGTTCATAATAATGATTTACTTTGCAGCACGAAATTAAATGTTTAAGTTTATGAAAGTAGCCATATCTGCTACCGGTGATACGGTAGAGTCTTCAGTGGATAGCCGTTTCGGACGGTGTAGTTTTTTTGCAATCTTTGATACCGATACTCATAATGTGAAGTTTATCACCAATACTGCTGCCGAATCATCACAGGGTGCAGGACCTGCAGCAGTTCAATTATTGGCGGGTAATCAGGTGCAACAAGTAGTTTCCGGTGAATTTGGAATGAAGGTAAAGCCCTTATTGGAGCAACTCTCTATTAAAATGCTGAACTTACAAAATGGTCAGCACACAATCCTGGATGTTTTGAAACAATTCAAGTAACTTGTTATGAACAATAAAAAGCCCGGCTTTACAATTGCAGTGGCTAGTGGTAAAGGTGGAACCGGAAAGACTTTTATTAGTACTAATCTGTTCAATACACTTCAAAAATACTCCTACAAAGTGACTCTGGTCGATTGTGATGCCGAAGAACCAAATGCCCGTCAGTTTACCGGTGGTAAAAAGGTATCAACAAAGCTAGTGACGCAACTTGTGCCGGTGATTGATGAAAGTAAATGTGTGTATTGCGGGAAATGCTTTGAATACTGTACCTATAACGCAATTTTCTTTGTAAAGGAGGCCCGGATGATCCGGGTGTTGGATGATTTGTGTCATGGCTGTGGTGCATGTACGGTCGCCTGTGAACCGTACGGAGCCATTCACGAAAAAGAAGATGAGTTGGGTACAGTTAACCACTACGAAATTACTCCCGGTGTAACAGTTGTGGAGGCCCGTACGAAGGTAGGAGTTCACTCTTCAGTGAAAGTGGTTAAAGAAGCTATTCGTTCAGCATATGATGCAGATGTGGTGGTGCTTGATTCTCCTCCGGGAACTTCCTGTCCGTTTATTCAAACGGTTGCATCAGCCGATTTTGTAGTATTGGTAACTGAGCCGACACCTTTCGGAATGAGTGATTTAAAACAATCTGTAGAAACGCTCAGGCACATGGGGAAACCCTGTGGAGTGATTGTCAACAGGGCAGGTTTGGGTACAAACGAAGTGTATGATTATCTGAGTTCGGAGCAACTTCCCTTGTTGATGAACATTCCTTTTGATCGTTCAATTGCCCGGATTTATTCCGAAGGTAACCTGCTTACTGAGCAGGATGACGGTTGGCAAATGCAGTTTAATCTAATGTATAATCTAATAACCGAACGGTATGGAATTAGCTGTAATAAGTGGTAAGGGAGGTACCGGCAAAAGTAGTGTGAGTGCAGCATTTGCAAGCTTACACGAACGTATTGTGTTAGCCGATTGCGATGTGGATGCAGCCAATCTTTTTTTGTTGTTTAATCCCGTTAACGACGAAGAAATGGTGTTTGTTTCGGGACATAAGGCTGTTATTGACAGGGAAAAATGTACGGATTGTGGTCATTGTGTTTCTTATTGTCGTTTTGATGCAATTGATGTACGAAATGACGAAGTGTGGATTAACGAGATAGCGTGTGATGGTTGTGAACTTTGTGCCCGTGTCTGTCCCGAAGAAGCTATTGCAATGGTGCCGGAAGCTGATAGCCGGATGTATAGTGGAAGTTTTAGAAAAGGGAAAATGGTGTACGGGCGCCTGGCTCCGGGAGAAGAGAATTCGGGGCGTCTGGTAGATCTTGTACGCAAACAAGCAAAAGAAATAGCCAAAAAGGAGAACATTGCTACTATTCTGTTGGATGGCCCTCCGGGAATTGGTTGTCCGGTTCTTTCTACTATTACCGGTGTTGATCATGTAGTTATCGTTACTGAACCTACCTTGTCGGGATTACATGATCTGAAACGAGCAGTTGAGCTTACGCATAATTATGATATTCCTACCAGTGTAATCATCAATAAATATGATTTGAACGAAGCTATTGCATTGCAGATAAAAGCATATTGTTCGTTTGAAGGATTGATGGTAGTTGCCATGCTTCCTTTTGATCGCAGGGTTGTAGAGGCCATGGTTCACTGTAAAAGTATCGTTGAATATGCTCCTGATTCCGAAGTTTCAAAGCTACTTCAATCAGCATGTAAGAAAATTACCCATGGATGGGCTGTAGGTTGCGTTTAATATTAAATACAAATTCATTATGAGTCAGAAACGAATAATCGTAATCGGTGGTTCAGCTGCCGGACCAAAGGCAGCATCACGTGCTCGCCGATTGGATGAAAATGCTGAAATTACACTTATTCAGAAGTCGGCTGACCTGTCGATGGCTTCCTGTGGATATCCTTATTATGTTGGAGGTTTTTTTGACGACCGGAACCAGCTTTTATGCTCTCCTGCAGGTGTTGTAAGAGATTCACGTTTTTTTTGGAATGCCAAAAAGATTGAAACTCTGGTGAACACTGAGGTGATAGGTATTGACAGGGTTAAAAAAGAAGTTAGTTACATAAATCTGCTCACCGGAGAGAAAAACTCGGCTTTGTACGACAAATTAGTTCTTGCCACTGGAGCTACACCACGAAAACCACCTGTTCCTGGAATTGATTTAACGGGGGTAACTACCTTGCAATCCATGCAGGATGCTGATTACCTTCGAAAAGTGCGTGACGAGGGTATAATTAAAAAAGCTGTAATTATCGGAGGTGGATTGATTGGTATAGAAACCACCGAGGCACTGCACCTGGCGGGTATCGAAATTACCATGGTAGAAATGCTTCCCCAGTTGCTTACTTTCCTTGATTTCCAAATGGCAAAGTTAGTAGAGAAGTATGTACAGGGTAAAGTAAATGTAATCCTCAACAATGGGGTAACTGAATTTAAAGGTGAAAATGGTGTCCTTAAAACGGTAAAGTTACAGGATGGTACAGAAATTCCCTGTGATTTAGCTGTACTGGCCATTGGTGTGCAGCCAAATGTAAAACTTGCACAGTCTGTTGGCCTGGAGATAGGAACAACAGGGGGAATTAAGGTGAATGAGTATTTACAGACGAGTGATTCCGATATATATGCTGTGGGCGACTGTATTGAAGTTCCACACCTTATTACAGGTATGCATGTTCATGCTCCTTTCGGCGATTTAGCTAACCTTCAGGGAAGAATAGTAGGAGAGAATCTTATAGTGGGGAATGTGACTACTTTTCCGGGAACTATACAAACAGGGATATGTAAAGTGTTCGATTTTGGGGTGGGTTCGACTGGTTTATCTGAAAAGAACGCTCAGAAAGCAGGCCTTACAAATATAGCAACTGTGGTGAATGCCAGTCTCGACAAGCCGGGCTTTATGCAAGGTAAACTATTGATAACTAAATTAATTGTCGAACGAGCAACTCATCGTATTCTTGGTGCTCAGGTTATAGGTCCTGGTGAGGTAAGCAAACAGCTGGCAATCTGGGCTATGGCTATTCAGGGGAAAATGACTGTCGAACAAATGGTAAATGTTGATTTACCCTATGCACCTCCTTACTCCCTGGCGATTGACCACAGTATAGCTACTGCTCATGTTATGCAGAACAAACTTCGTGGTTTGTTTAAGGGAATATCAGCAATAGAATTAAATGAATTGGTAACAAATGATAAATCTCCATACTTGTTGGATGTAAGAAATCCCGACGAGTTTGAACAGTTACGGCTTGGCATTGGTGAAGTGTTACTTCCACTGGGGCAGCTTCGTAAACGACTAACCGAACTACCGGAAGATAAAAACACCGAAATTGTTGTATGGTGTAAAATATCTCTGCGGGGATACGAGGCGGCTTTAATTCTTCAGGCAAATGGGTATAAGCAGGTAAGGGTGCTTGAAGGAGGGTTAATGGCCTGGCCTTTTGTAACAAAATAACTAATTAACTATAATTATATGAATAAAATTATTGCGGTTCCGTTGGAACAAGGAGTGCTGTGCGAGCACTTCGGACATTGCGAACAATTTGCCATTGTTCAGATAGAAAACAATACAATAGCCGATGTGCGGATTTTAACCCCTCCGGAGCATGTACCCGGTTTATATCCCAGGTGGGTAGCTGGATTCGGTGTGACCGACGTTATTGCCGGAGGTATGGGCCAAAAGGCTATTGACTTGTTTCACCAGCAAAACATCAATGCGTTTGTCGGTGCTCCTAAGCTGGGAGCCGAAGAGCTGGTAATGGCATTTATTGATGACGAACTTGAGTTAAGTGCAAATTATTGCAATCACGATCACGATCATCATCATTAACACTACAACTAACTTCAAAAGGGGGGAGCTAAACATTCATTGAGTTAAACTTGTTACTGACTACACGACAAATTTATGTACCTTTGTTCTGTTAATTCACGTATACATCAGAATGCCACGTCCTAAAAGCTCAAGAAGAATAGTTTCTCCCCCCCTGATGAAAGGGTATAAGCCCTTTGGAATACCACGCAGAGAGCTTGAATCGGTTGTACTCAGTATCGACGAGTACGAATCCATTCGTTTGCTCGACTACGAAGGGATGGTACAGGAGCAGGCTGCCGAACAAATGAATGTGTCGCGACCTACCCTGACCAGAATTTATGAGAGTGCGCGCCGATCGATGGCAAAAGCTTTTGTAGAGGGCAAGATGATACTTATTGAAGGGGGTAATGTTGAGTTTGAACACGATTGGTACCGTTGTCGTAAGTGTCATAAATTAATAGCCGGACTTAATCAACACCTGCCTTGTAAAAATTGCGATCGATACAATAACGAAGAACTAACGCTTATATACCAGCAAAAAGAATGAAAGTTATAGTTCTGTCTGATAACCGTAGTGCCAACCCGGACTATCAAACGGAGCATGGTTTGTCGGTTTATGTCGAAACTTCCGAATACCGCTATTTGCTTGATACGGGCGCTTCGGGTTTGTTTATCCGAAACGCTGCCATTGCAGGGGTTGACCTTAGTCTGGTGGATTATGTGATTTTATCACACGGACACAGTGATCATACCGGAGGATTAGACGCCTTTCTGCGCATCAATCACAGCGCGAAGATAATTATATCAGACCTGGCTTTAAGTCAGCGGTTATACTCTAAACGAAACGGTTTCCGTGAAATCGGGTCGTCTGTCGATGTGCGACGGGTGACCGATCGGATGATGTATGTCGACGGCTTGTGTGCAATCAATAACGAAGCAAGGGTATTCAGGCTTACCGAAACTCCATTCCCTACACCTCTTGCCAATTCAACTCTTTACAAGGGTGAGCCGGAACATGTACAGCCCGATGATTTCAGTCATGAAATAGTGGTGGTTATAGGTAATGATAAACCCTTTGTTTTTACGGGCTGTGCACACAAAGGCCTGCTGAATATCCTGCATGCAGTGCGAACCCAACTCAACACTGAACCGGGTATCGTGTTTGGCGGTTTTCACCTGGTTGATTCTACAGTGGGACAGTCGTACGAAACAACTGAAACCATTACTTCCCTTGCTGATCAGTTGATACACGAGTATCCTGATACCCGTTTTTTTACCGGTCATTGTACCGGCGATAGTGCCTGTTCAATCTTAAAATCATCCATCCCCGATTATCTGTATCAATTTGGGGTAGGAGATTTATATACCTTTTAATACCTATATACGTATGAATGCGAATGAAATAGAGTATGCAATTTTTGGTGAAGAGATGCAGTATGTCGAGATCGAACTGGATCCTCACGAAACTGTAATTGCTGAATCCGGTAGTTTTATGATGATGGAAGAGGGAATCAAAATGGAAACTATTTTTGGTGACGGGTCACGTAACGAATCCGGGATACTCGGTAAAATGTGGTCGGCCGGCAAGCGGGTACTGACCGGCGAGAGTCTGTTTATGACTGCCTATCAGAATCAGAATTACAGTCGTGCTAAGGTGAGCTTTGCTGCTCCCTATCCCGGGAAAATCATCCCTGTAAACCTTTCAGCTTACGACGGTAAGTTTATTTGTCAGAAGGATGCTTTTCTCTGCGCTGCCAAAGGAGTCTCGGTAGGCATAGAATTTACGAAGAAAATTGGCGTTGGCCTCTTCGGTGGTGAAGGGTTTATTATGCAGAAACTCGAAGGCGACGGTCTTGCCTTTGTTCACAGCGGAGGTACGCTTGCCCGCAAAGAACTCCGACCGGGCGAAGTGCTCAAGGTGGATACCGGCTGTATAGTCGGCTTCTCACAAACTATTCGCTACGACATCCAGTTCATTGGAGGAATCAAAAATACAATTTTCGGAGGCGAAGGCTTGTTTTATGCTACCCTGCGCGGACCCGGAGTTGTTTATATTCAGTCCTTACCTTTCAGTCGACTTGCCGCTCGCGTGTTAGCACTGGCAACCAAACCGGGGGGGTCGCGCCGCGAAGAAGGAGGTATCCTGGGCAAGGTCGGGAATATACTGGACGGCGATAACCGCTTTTAGGGGTTCCTAAACTTTTTTCCGACTTAGCTGTTTATGCCCGTATGGATCGTTTATATAATATTTACAGCCGGGAAGACTTGCTAAAACAGCGCCAGGCTGAACCGTTTTCACGTAAAACTGTTTCTTTTTACCGTTACGTACAACTCTCAGAACTTCCTGAATTACGCGATCGCCTGTATGCCGACTGGTTTGCTATGGGGGTGCTGGGAAGGGTATATATTGCTGAAGAAGGTATCAATGCTCAGATTTCGGTTCCCGAACCTTCCATATCCTCTTTTATTGACTACCTTGATTCAACTCCCTGGTTTAAGGATATGCCCCTGAAATGGGCGGTCGAAGATAGTCAGTTTTCATTCCTGAAGCTGAAACTAAAAGTGCGTCGCAAGATTGTAGCCGATGGACTCGAGGAAGGTAGCTTTGATGTGACGAACGTAGGGCGACACCTCTCTGCTGCCGAATTTAACGCTGCCCTGGAAGATGAAAATACGATAGTAGTGGATATGCGCAATCACTACGAAAGTGAGATCGGCAGGTTTGATAAAGCGATTTGTCCTGAAGTGGAAACGTTCCGCGAAGAGGTTGACTATGTCGTTAACAAACTCAACGCACACAAGGACAAAAAGATTCTTATGTATTGTACCGGTGGTGTTCGCTGCGAAAAGGCAAGTGCCTACCTCCGCCATCATGGTTTTAAGGATGTAAATCAGCTCTACGGGGGTGTTATCGAGTATGCCCGGCAAATTAAGGAAGCGAAGCTACCCAGTCGGTTCCACGGCAAGAATTTCGTGTTCGACGAACGGCTCGGCGAGCGGATTACCGACGAAGTGATAGCTCACTGTCACCAATGTGGCACAGCCTGCGATACGCATACCAACTGTGCCAACGACAGCTGTCATAAGTTGTTTATCCAGTGCCCCGCCTGTGCCGCCACCTACCGGGGGTGTTGTAGTCCCGAATGCACCGATCAGCTAAAGGAAGCCTGACGGAGGGAGTGTAACTAAAGTTCAACAGGATACTGATTGATGTGCATCCTTTTGGCTTTCACGTCGTGGGCATGGGTAATTTTTCTGATAAACTGATTTACCTTGTTGATCCGGAGATTGCTAATCCTGACTTTTTTAACCGGCAGTCGGACATCGCCCTTAATTTCATACACACCATCGGTGCTTTCGCAGGTTACATTTTTCATGTAAATACCTTCAATACGGGTAATACGTTCTTCATAAGTAGGTACCAGATCTTTCCACTGATAGAGTACATCAGTGTCGATTTCGAGCAGGCGCATCGTATTGCCCGAACTCACGTTTTCCATGATGATATTCTCAATAAAACCGCCTCTCCGGTGATTGGTTTTTATAAAGAAAAAACGATCTACTGACCCGGGAGCAGAGCAGTGGTGCATGTAGACATTGCGGATGCCTCCCGACATTTCGCTCCCGATAGCTAACAGGGCATGTCCGTTAAGGATGGTGCAGTTGCGGATGACTATGTTTTCGCAGGGTGTATTTAATCTCCATGCATCCTGATTGCGACCGGCTTTGATAACCACAGCATCATCTCCCTGATCGAACACGCAATCCTCAACAAGGAAGTTGCGACTCATCTCCAGGTCAACGCCATCGTTATTATGTCCGTGTGCTTTTACGTTCAGCTTACGTACTACTCCTCCGTTGCACATATACAGGTGAATGGTCCAGAACGGACTGTTGCGGATGTTGAAGTCCTCCAGTAATACATTCGAACAGCGGTTAAAGTGGATAAGGTGTGGACGAAGGTTGTTGTCTCCTTTAGCCATTTGTCGCTCCTCCACCGGAACATTGGTAGAAGCCATTGTATACAATTCCCGCAGTGCAAGCAGGTGAGGGGCCGGACGGGGGAACCACTTGCTCCAGAATTCCATTCGTGGCTGCAGTGTTCCTTTGCCCGAGATGGCTATGTTTTCACATTCAAAAGCATACACCAGAGGAGAATAATTATAGCATTCAAGTCCTTCCCAGGAGGTCATCACTGCAGGAAGATATTCTGTTGGATGATCCGAAAAACTGATTATCGCATTCTCTTCAAGTACCAGATTCACATTGCTTTTAAAATGAATCGGGCCGCTAAGCCAGGTTCCGGCAGGTACCACAACCTTTCCGCCTCCTGAAGCATGACAGGCCTTAATTGCATCCCTGATGGCAGTGGTATTATTGAATTCTCCACCGGCTTGTGCGCCATAATCTACAATATTAAATACTCTGTCAGGGAAGATATATACCAGTATCGGATCCATTTTAAAGGGAGCCTTTACCTTAACAGTACTGTAATTTCCTCCTGTTAGCAACATACTTACCCACAGGAGCAGGGTTGTGAAAATGATCTTTCTCATGAATTCATATATTTCGAAGGTGAAGACCCGAATTGTGCCTTAAAGCACTTGCTGAAATAGAAGGGATCGTTAATTCCAACAAGGTACGACACTTCAGATACATTGTATTTATAGGTTTTAAGCAGTTCGGCTGCCTTTTGCATGCGCCGGATCCGTATAAATTCATTTGGTGAATAGCCGGTAAGGGATTTTATCTTTTTGAAAAACAGTGTCCTTCCGGTATTCAGCAAGCGGGCAAAGTCGTCGACAGTAAAGTCGGGATCCGACAGGTGTTTCTCAAAAGTCTCTTCCACCTGCTGCAGGAACCGGCAGTCTTTTTCGAGCATCATGGGCTTTTCTTCTCCTTCGACAATCATTGCACTACAGGGTGCTTCATTTCCGGCATCCGCATCCGCATCCGATCGGGCAGGGTTGGTGGCATAGTACTGATGAAGCTTCTCCCGTTTCTCGAGTAGTTTGTTGATTTGCAACATCAGGAACTTCATGCTGAATGGTTTGGTAATATAGGCATCAGCTCCGGCTTCTACTCCTTCCGACACATGTTCATCCGATATATATGCAGTCAACAGGATTACAGGGATATGGCAGGTCTCAAAATCATCTTTCAGTTTCTTAGTGAGTTCAAACCCGTTCATTCCCGGCATCATCACATCACAGATGATAAGATCCGGATCGTCTTTAGCACTTCGTTCAACACCTTCGTTACCTTCAGCAGCGGTAATAATATCGAAATAGGGATTCAGCTTGTTGTCGAGGAACTCGCGTATATCATCGTTATCGTCGATGATAAGAATTTTGAATTTATGTCCGGCTACCGGCACCAGGGGAACCAGCTCTAACGATCCTTCCGACAAATCTTCTTCAATAAATTCGGAGATACTGTATACTTCGCCCGATTCCGAAGTAGTAACCTTTACTTCTTCATTCACAAAATCATCCGGTTGATATACCCGGTTGTCGAGTGGTAGTTCTACTGTAAAAACAGAACCTCCTCCTTCGTTTTCACGGAAGTTTACTTTGCCCTGGTGAAGGGCAGTGAACTCGCTTACAAGGTGCAAGCCAATGCCGGTACCTTGTTGTGAGAAATTGATTTGCATAAACCGGCTGAATAGTAAATCCTGTTTTTCCTTTGGTATTCCTATTCCATTATCGGCTACCGAAATACGGATTACGTGCAATTCCTGATCGGCTTCTGCTTCCAGGGTTATTTGTCCACCACGCGGAGTAAACTTAAGGGCATTGGAGAGCAGGTTAAAAACGATCTTATCCACTTTATTGGTGTCGAAATAAACCGGCAGGGTTTGCTCAGAGCAAATGAAGTTGTAACGGATATTGGTTTTAGCAGCTACATTTTCAAAGCTCTTAAAGATATTTTCGAGGAAGACAACCGCATCGACCCGTTGCAGGTTGAGCTTCTGTTTGTTGTTCTGAAGTTTTCGGAACTCGAGCAGCTGTTCGATAAGACGCATCAGATGAGAAGTGTTTATGTCGATGTCGTTGACAACTTTGCGCAGGCTCTCGCTCATCTTTGGCTTCAACTCCGCTAAGGTATCGACACTTCCTTTTATAAGGGTTAAGGGAGTTCGGAACTCATGACTTATATTTGTAAAGAAGCGGAGTTTATAATCCGTCAGCTGACGTTCAACGCGAACTGCATTATCCAGTCGGTAGAAATTCAATGCGATGCGTATCCCGGCATACACCGCGGCAATAATCAACAGGAAGTAAATCCAGTAGGCAAGCGGCGATTTCCAGTAAGGTGGCCGGATGGTGATAAGCAATCGTGTTTCATTTTCGTCCCAAATCCCCTCACTATTGATACTTTTCACCCGAAACACATACTCCCCCGGAGGAACATTCCTGTAGGTAGCCATATTATTCTCGCCGGTACTTATATTCCACCTGCGTTCGTAGTTCTCGAGCATATACATAAACTGATTCGAACTGGGATCTTCAAAATCAAGGGTAGAGAACTCCACATGGAAAACCTGATCGGAATGACTCAGGCTTACTTCCTTCGCAAAAGTCGAGGAGGTTTTCAGTGGTGCCTTACGCGGGGCAATAAGGGCAGGATCGTTAAATACCGAAAATCCGGTGATAATCACCTTATTGGTGCGGTTGTTTAAGTTCTGCACATCCGAAGGATGAAACACATAAAAGCCGTTGAGTGAACCCCATATCATTCGCCCGTCCTTACAGGTAATGCCGGCAGTTTCGGTAAAGATATTCGCTGCAAAGTCGTTGGAGAATTTATAGAACTGGAAAATGGTGGTAGCCGGATTAAATTTCAGCAATCCCCGTTCGGTGCCTATCCAGAGATTCTGTTCGGTGTCTTCCTGGATGGTAACTATATTGTCGTTGGCAATTCCCTGCGGGTTTTTAAAAACCCTGAATTTGCCGTTGCCATTCGGACTCACCCCCGTAAACAGGTTCAGTCCACCTCCTGCCGTTGCCAGCCATACATTTGCATTCGCATCTTCAAAGATATACCGTACTTCAGGATTACTCAGACTGGATTCGTCCTGCGAATCGAAGGTAAAGTATTCGTACGCATTTTTGTCGGCCAACAAAGAGTCGGGATAAAACCGCATTACCCCATTGGAAGTCCCCACCCACATTTTTCCTTTGCTATCGAGGAAGATATGCCGGGCAAAGCGATTCCATTCGTCATTTTCGAAAAAGCTTTTAAATCCGTCGCCCACCCGAACGGATACACCGCCTCCAAAGGTGGCAACCCACAACCGTCCTTTTCGGTCGGCTGTAAGTCCGAATACATTATTATCGCTTAAATCGTTGTGTTCGCCCTGGTTACGGTAGTTTTTACTAACCGTCGTCTTTCCTTCTTCCAGGGCAAGCACTCCGTTTCCACGTGTTCCTATCCATAAGGTACCCTGCTTATCCTCGTACATCGCGTACACGCTGTAACTATTCTCAAACACAGTGGTACGTGTCCTGAAGTCGGACGAGTACCTGTACAGGTTACCGGCCTTGGTTCCTACCCAGACAGAACCGCGGCGGTCTTCAAAAAGCGTACGGATTACATTTCCGTTTCTTACCAGATTATCAGGATCGGGAAATACCTGCTGAACATTCCGGTTGGTAAAGCTCAGCTTGTTAACACCCATATTCTCGGTTCCTACCCACAAATGACCGTAACTGTCGGTCAGCAACGTAAGCAGGTAGTTAGAGTTGAGGTTGTCGGGATAGCGGCTGGAAGGATAATGTTGCAGTACACCTGTTGTCCGGTTGTAGGAGAACAAGCCATTTCCATAGGTAGATATCCACACATTATTATGCTCATCGGCGGTAAACTGGAACCGTTCGTCGTCGATCAGTTTCATGAGTGCCGGAGGTACCAGTTGCAGCTGGAAGGTGTTGAGCTGTTCGTCGATCGACCACACATTCCCCGAGAAATCGGAAATCCAGATTCCGCCCCGTTTATCGTTGTGAAACCCTGCATTGCCCCGAATGGTGGCTTCGAACACATCGTCGCCCCGGATAATCTTTCCTGTTTCGGTATTCACTATAATTATTCCTTTGCTGATCGATGAGAGGAGCAGGAAGTGATTTCCCATCGAAGTGGTACGATGAATATCGGTGAGTTGGGTTTCAACTACAGCAGGGGCAAAGGTATTAAGTGCCAGACTGAAATCGTAGATGCGGCCGTTCTCTGAAATCAGGTATACGCTGTTGCCCAGTTCGTACGCATTTATAAACACCTCATTACGGGTAGCTTTACGCAGATGCACTAATTGTCCGTCGGGAGTCAGGCGCACCAATCCCGAAGCAGTGAGTATCCAGGTGTTTTTATTCTTATCCTGAAGAATCTGGTTGATGGTGTTGGAGGGGAGTTTATTCGGACTGGCATCTTCGGCATAATGGGTAAGCAGGATATCATCTTCCTGAAAGGTAAACTTAACACAGCCGTCGTAGGCACTTCCGAGCCACACATTCCCGTCCTTATCTTCATAAAAGGAATTGTGCTTGATAAAGAAATCTTCTTTTTTGTCGAATATAGGGAGGAAACTTTCCGTTTTCGGATCGTAACAATGGAAGATGTCGCTATAGGTGCGCACCCAGATATGTCCGTGCGAATCTTCAATTAATTCTTTTATCTTACCACTGGTAAGGGAGTTCGGATTGCGTGTTTCGGGAATAATGGTTTTCATCCGGATGCCGTCGTACCGGTTCAATCCGTTGAGTGTTCCGAACCAAAGAAATCCGGTACGGTCGAGCAGCATACATCGTACCGTATTGTGCGATAGTCCCTCGTTGGACGTGATATGTTCGATGGTAGGATGCGTTTCGGCACTATGTAGTAAAAGAGGTAGTACAAATAGTATTGCTAACAGAGTCTTGCGCATGATATAAGGGTTAATTCAGTTGCGAAGATAGCAAATTTCATCCTTTTTGCTCTAAATGCTGCATATAAATCGTGAAAAGTGTACTCTATTCCATTTTACGACATCGTGTTTATACCTTATTTTGTAAACTGATAAAACTACAAAACCGGTAGCCGACAACTCACCAGTAGGTGTCGGACACCACAAATCTGTTATTCTATGAACTACACGAAAACCGTATTACTTGCTTTGTTGCTGACCTGTATCCTGCCCGTAGGGAGTAGTCAGTCGATTCCACTCAACGGCAACTGGAAGTTTGCCCTCGACCCCGATCTGAAGGGCCTTGATGAGCAGTGGTTTCAGCAGGAGATGAAGGAGGAAGTACGACTTCCCGGCTCCAATGTAGAAAATCGCAAGGGTTTTGACCCTACGCTGGATACCCGTTTTACGGCAAGTATTTACGATAGCTCCTGGTATCATAATCCTCATATGGAGAAATACCGCCAGCCCGAAAATTTTAAAATGCCGTTCTGGCTCACGCAGCTGAAATATTTCACAGGCTATGCATGGTACCAGCGCGAAATCACTATTCCTGCCAACTGGAAAGGCAACCGTGTTCAGCTCTTTCTCGAACGGCCGCATTTTATTACCCATATCTGGATTGATAACCGGGAAGTGGGGCGGTATGTGTCGCATAACACTCCTCATAGTTACGACCTGACTGCTTTTGTTGAGGCCGGAAAATCTTATCAGCTTACCCTGTGTGTCAACAACCGCCTCAAGGATATGGATGTGGGCACTAACTCTCATTCGGTAACCGATCATACGCAAGGCAACTGGAACGGAGTGGTGGGTCGCATGGAATTACAGCTAAAACAACCGGTGCATACGGATGAAGTGCAGGTCTATCCCGACCTGGCACACCAACAGGCGCTTGTTAAACTTACCATTGCTAACCCGCAACTGTTGAATACAAAGGGTAGTGTGGTGCTGAAGGCTACCAGTTTCAACAGTACTAAGAGTCATCGTTTTAGTGCTTCCCTCGATTTCGAACTGACTGCCACCGATTCGACCAAACAGCTCGAACTGCCTTTGTTGCTGGGTGATAAGATGCAGACCTGGGACGAGTTTGATCCTGCTTTGTATCGCTTAACTGCGTATCTTACAACACCAGCCGGGGTGGATACGATGGAGACTCAGTTCGGTATGCGCGAAATCAGTATCGAAGGGAAATGGATCTATATTAATGGTCGTAAGACACTTATGCGCGGTACGGTAGAGAATGCGCTGTTCCCGCTTACAGGCTATCCTCCGATGGATGTGGCCTCCTGGGAGCGTGTGTTTCGTATCTGTAAGACCTATGGGCTGAATCACATGCGTTTCCATTCGTACGGACCGCCCGAAGCAGCGTTTAAAGCGGCCGACCTGGTGGGTATTTACCTGCAGCCCGAAGGTCCGGCATGGCCCAACCACAGTACGCAGCTGGGTAGAGGTTATCCTATCGATACCTACCTGCTCGAGGAAACCAAACGAATGGTAAAACACTACGGTAATTATGCCTCGTTTGTAATGATGGCAGCCGGTAACGAACCCCGGGGTAACTGGGTGTCGTGGGTAGGTAAGTTTGTGGATTACTGGAAAAAAGCGGATCCGCGCCGTATCTATACCGGTGCCTCGGTAGGAGGAAGCTGGGCATGGCAACCCAAAAGTCAGTACCATGTAAAAGCCGGGGCGCGCGGACTCGACTGGAGTCGCAACCGACCCGAATCCAATTCGGATTATCGCCAGTGGATTGATACAGTAAGTCAGCCATTTATTTCACACGAAACCGGTCAGTGGTGCGTGTTCCCCGATTTTGAAGAGATTAAAAAATACACCGGTGTTACCCGTGCCAAAAACTTTGAGTTGTTTCAGGAACTCCTGGGCGATCAGGACATGGGACAGCTAAGCCGGGAGTTCCTGCACGCTTCCGGTAAGTTGCAGGTAGTATGTTATAAACACGAAATTGAAAAAACCCTTCGTACTCCCGATTATGCCGGATTCCAGTTGCTGAGCCTGAACGACTTCTCCGGACAGGGGACTGCTCTGGTAGGCTTGCTGAATGCGTTCTGGGAAGAAAAGGGCTATGTTACTGCTCCCGAATTCCGTCGCTTCTGCTCGCCAACAGTGCCGCTTATTCGTACCGGTAAGTTTGTGTATAGGAATAACGAGCGACTGCAAGCCAGTGTCGAGTTGTCGCATTTTGATGCGCTGCCGCTCGAAGATGTACGACTTCAAATGACCCTGCGCCGCAAGGATGGGCGTGTTGTTCATGAACAACAGCTAACCCGCATGGATGTGCCGATTGGAAGTAATATCCCTGCCGGAACGATCGACCTCGACCTGTCGGCATTTACTGCTCCGGTTCAATTGAACCTCGAAATTCGCATCGAAGGTACAGGGGTGATTAACGACTGGAACTTCTGGGTGTATCCGGCCGTACAGGAATTACCCGCGGAGGATGATATCTATATTGTACGGGGTGAGCTGGACGACAAAGCTCGTAAGCTGCTTTCCAAAGGGGGTAAGGTGTTGCTGATGACAGCAGGTAAGGTAAGCTACGGGAAAGATGTGGTTCAATACTACCAGCCTGCCTTCTGGAATACTTCCTGGTTTAAGATGCGTCCTCCGCATACTACCGGAGTGTTGATCCGCAATGAGCATCCCTTGTTTAAGGACTTTATTACCGACAACTGGGCTGATATGCAGTGGTGGGAATTGTTGAACAAAGCACAAACAATGCAGCTCGATGATTTCCCGAAAGGCTTCCAGCCGGTGGTTCAACCTATCGATACCTGGTTTATTAGCCGCAAGTTAGGCATGCTCTTCGAAGCGAAAGTAGGAAAAGGTAAATTGCTGATGACCAGCTTCGACCTGGAAAGTAATCCCGAAGAACGTCCGGTTGCACGGGCACTCTACCAGTCGGTACTGCGCTATATGCACTCCGGCGACTTCAACCCGGGCCAGGTGGTACCGCTCAAAGCAGTTACCGGCATCTTTACTAAAAAAGCCGAACCCTATAATTTCTATAGCCGCACGAGTCCCGACGAGCTGAAACAGGGAAAAATATAATCTTTAATTGTTAATTGTTAGTTGTTAATTGTTAATTAGGACGTGTGAGTAGTAGGTGGTTTTTGTGGAAGTCTGCGATTTGACAATTGATTAGTTGGTTTTTACATTTAGTGAGGTAGTAAAAGGAGAAAAAGCAATGCGTTTTTTCTCCTTTTTTAATACTCTTCTATCCATTCCCCAGCAATTAACAATTAAAAATTAACAATTAAAAAAACAACCACATGTGATTGTCCGGCATATGTCATATGATAGACCCGCACATGTCATATGACGATTCCGCACATGTCATATGATGATTCCGCATATGTCATATGATGATTCCGCACATGACATATGATGATCTCGCACATGACATATGATGATTCCGCACATGACATATGACGATCATGTACATGACATAAGATATTCAGTTACGTTTGGTGTGGTGACTGAGAAAACTAAGTCAGCCTGACAAAAAGGTCTAAGCTTTTGCTTAGATTGAGTAGAGGGGGTAGGCTTTAAAATTACTAAAGTGTTTGCAGCAGTACGTAGTGAGTTCATGGACTGCTACAGCGGTCATGGATACATGATGGGTTCTTTTAACTGTAAAAATAGAGAAGACCGACTTTATGGTAAATGTTAAAATATTATTTAACAAACCGGATTGAACGCATGTAAACTGTGCAACTCCTATGTATGCAACGAATTGATAAACCAGTATTGGTAGAGTCATACGACGAACAACCGGCATCGGTTGTGTCCTGGTTTGACATTTGTTACCCGATACCAGTGGTACCACACTAATAAGAACAGTTAAGAGGAGGAGTGTTATCATGGGGGCAAATATAGCGCATCTAATCAGCTGGAAATTGCATATTTGTGTGCAATAATTGCACATTTGTGGGTTTTTCAGGCTTCAGGGGTGAGCTATTTAAAGAGTGTCCGGAAAGGTAGAGCGATTTTAATTGTTTCTATTGCTGTTTATAAATTCTGAAATCACTGATTTCTGCACTTCGTGATCCCATCAGGCGAATGCCGATGCGACCTGTCGACAGGCTTTTAATTTCGGGCGAAGTCCAGTGGTACAGTTGTGTTCTGTTTGCCGTTTTCACTTCCATCCAGATGGTATCCTCCTTTCGGATTAGCGTTAAGTGATGGCGCACTCCGGGTTCGAAGAAGCCGGTATTCAGGTATTCGGGTTGCAGGTCAGTGCCTGCGAGTCCTTTTCCTGTGCCCGGCTGGTACCTGCGGGCACGGATATAATCGGCATCCGGTTGGTGATTATCGTTTTCGAAGGCGGCAAAACTTACATGAAAAAGGTTCATGTTATTGAAGTACTGTTTCATAGCGGGAATCTCCCGGAGTGAATTCCACCGGCTGATGTCCGTTTCGTAGGGTGTCACTCCGCTTCCCTGTGCAAACAGGTAGAGAATAGTTACGTAGCGGGTGGCATAGTCGCGCCGTATATAATCGAACTCGATTTTAAGATCACCGCTGTATTCATTGACCGACCATAGCACCGAATGATCCGCATCGCTGGCGGGTGTGGGTCCTGCATCGAACAACAGACGGTTGCGGTTGGTAGTGAGCTTCAGTTTTTTCCCGTCGCTGAACCAGTTCTTCGTAGTTCTGAACCTGTCACGGAAGATAAGCTTACTAAAGTCCTGCTTCAGTTCGCCGAATGTTTTCTTCTGTTGCTGCAAACTACTGTCGGGTAGAAAGTTTCCGATTAGCTCCGGTAAAATAATGGCATTCAGTCCCCATTGCGACGTACTGTTAGTGCTCACCCACGGATTTTCATGCAGCAGTGTATGTACTACAGGAGGTTGTACCGGAACCGCTCCGTAGATGGAAGGAAAGGCAGTGCGTGGCCGGAAGCGCGGATACAGGAACTCGCTCCAGGCGCGGGCAGCCAGTGCGGAGTCGTTGAGCGCAGCGGCAGCGTAGGCGGTCATTCGCGGGTTCAGGAAGTTGATATCACCCAGCTTACGATTGGCAGTAGTACGTTGCGGATCATCGGCAGGCATGCTGTAGTACTTGCCGTACTCTACGAGGCTTTTCGTGAATACCGGATGGTCGATCATATCCTTAAGTTCGGTAAGGAGCTCAAAGCCACCCATGATGGTTGCCAGATGATTCTTGTTGGTGACTCCCTCTTTGCCATCGTACCACAGTTTGCCGGTTGCCGGGTCGTAACTTAAACCATTCGGACCGGTGAATAGTCCGTCGGGCAACGCTGCCAACCCGTTTAATCCGGTAATTAGTTTATCACGGTAGACTGTGTTCCCCGTGCGTTCCCACTCAGTCATCCAGTTGCCTGCCAATGCCAGCCAGTCGGGCCCCCAGCGTAGGCGTGTCGGACCGCCATAAGGGAATTTTTCTTTAGGTTGGGCAATTCGCAGCGGTTCAAACTCCATCATCGCCTTTTCAACGTCGAGGGCTTCGCGCATCAGGTCACCGCTTCGTTCGTCGGTAGTCAGGTAGTAGTAAAAGCGCTTCCACGATGCCTGTCCGATGCGTGCTTCTTTAGCACCGCATCCCCAGTGCGATACATTGTGGCGGGTACCGAGTCCTTTCATTGGTCCGATATGATAGGCGTCCACTTCGCCCGTATGCCGGGTCATGGCCTCTGCCATCCGGAAGATATCCGCCCTGCCGGTTCGCAGAAACGAATACCACAGCCAGTTGTTGGGTGCCAGTTCGGTATTGGCCCAGGCATAGCCTCCTATATCATACTTCCAGCTATGGCGCGAAGGATCGTAGCTATGCATTACATCTCCGTAATTCCAGAATCCGTACCACTGATGTTCTTCTATGGCACGCTGGTAAAAATGAAATGCACTGTCGAGCTGGGCTTCCATCCACCGGCGGGTAGGGTTGGTGTAGTCGGGCAGGCTCCAGGTGCCGAAAGCCCTGACACGGTGCAGGTAGGCAGGTACCGGCATCAGGCGACTAACAGCTGTTGTGTGTGCAGCCATGCCGGTAAGTTGAGCCGAAGAAGGGAGCGTATCACCGATGAAAAGGGTAAGTTCATGTGTTCTACCCACTCCATAAGGCGTGCTTAGTCCCGGTTGAACATCTTCGTAGGTAGCGTCGAGGTCGTGGGCAATGGTATCGTAATGCCTCAGGTCCATGGGTTCGGCATCGGGCGACCAGAACCAGCTGCGGACGATGGCTTGGGAACCGCGGGCTTCCATGATTTCCATGGAAGCAGGGAAGGATTGCCAGAAGTCCTTCATCGCCAGCAGTACAGAGCCGGATACATCGCCTGCCAGAACCGCTCCGTTGGATCGGCTGCCGGTAGTAGCCTGTAACCACGAACTACGGGATTGCGTTTGTTTTTGGATCGTATAGCCCCCGGGATGCAATTGCGTTAGTTTATAGTTATTCCACGAAGGCAGGTGTTGTACCCAGGTAAACGCCGGTTGCTCGTCGGGCGTAATAGCCGGTATGGCAGTCCCGGTAGCCTGTTCCATGGCTACATTTCCCACACCCTTTAATCGCAGCGGGTAGCGGGTAACCAGGGGCTGCACGGCCTCTCTCCAGATTCCACCCTCAGCAGTAGTAAAACCCACATGCCTGTTGTACAAAGCTTCACGGAAAGGGACGGCAAACTCAACACCCATACTTCCTATAAAATCAGTTTCCTGATCGCCGTCGTACACAAACGAATGTGTCATCTGCACAGTGCTGATTCCCTGGTAGAAGTACAACCGAAGAGTAAACGGAAACAGCGATCGTTTGGCATCAGGAGAACGGTACTGCCCGTTCAACCGTATAACAGCCCGTACCGGTCCCGATTGTTCGACGGTGAGTTGTTCGATAGTACCCGTGAGCGGCAGTTCCCGTAAGCGACGCAGCGATCCGCTTTCCGGGTTTCCGGTATACAGCGATGCGATCAGCTTTCCTGAGCGGAGTAGTTCCTTACCACCGATACCTGCCGTTTCGAGAAAGGTAGTACCGCTGTTATTTAGACGGTATTCCACGTTGGAATGGGATATAATCGTCTGATTACCTGTAGTGCGTACCGACAGCGACGCTCCTGCAAGCGGTGTGTCGCTTGCCTCAAGAAGTAGCGGAGTACCCTGAAGACCGGAGGCTGCAAAGCCCATCCATTTTACCGATCCATCCGGCCAGAAGGCCAGCGGCCAGGATTGAACGGGATGTTGCACCTTGGCAGCCGTTGTTACCACGAAGTGTTGATCTTTCGCCACTTTCCCTTTTTCGAAAGGGACACCCCAGCTGGTGCCGGCGGGCAGAGAAGGGGCATCGCCTACCCAATGCAACTGAACGGTTTGGGCCAGGGCGGTAAAGCCAATTGAAAGACTCAGGATCAGCAGATAGTTGCGCATGGTGTTAGTATTTAACGATAGGCTTTGTAAACGAATAATCCTTGTGTTGAATTTTCACAAGATAGCTACCTGCAGGTAAATGACCGGTTTGTACGACGATAGTCTGCACATCCCTGTAATCGCCGGTGATTACCTGCGCACCGGTAACTGTATATACACTCACCTGAACTGAGCTGGTTGGCTGATTCAGTTGCAGGGTAAACTGATCCTGCACCGGGTTGGGATACAGTTGCAGGAGGTCGGAAATCGAAGGCAGACCGGTGGCGGGTACAACGCGGAGAACACCCTCCGATTCGAAGGTCGACAGATCCCATTCCAGTCCGGAGCCCGGTACAGCAGGACGAATTTCGGAAGGAATTCCTTTCACCGGGCCATCAATCAGTTTAAACTGACTACCGGCAACCAGCGCAGTGGTTTCGTCGGTGTTAATCTGAAGAATACCCTGCATCACTAACGAGTCGCCCATTGCCAGCTGATCATGAGTGTCAGTTGCGATATCCATCACCAGGAACGATCCCGGCATTAGCTGCGTACGTTTGTTAAGGGTGAGTTTGCCGATTTCTCCGCCCGGAGCTAACTCCCCGCCGGCTTCGATGGTTACCTCGCTGTCGAGTCGGCCTGTGCCGCCCAGACTTGCATCGGAAAGTACGGTCACTGCTCCGCTACCCGTTCCACTTCCTGTATTGTTCATGATCATGAGCTTCCCTTCGGCCACTACGGTAGTTCCGCTGTAGGTATTTGCATTGGTAAGCGTCAGTATTCCGGTTCCTGTTTTTCGGATGGCGGCTTTTGCGCCGCTACCGCTGTATTGCTTGTCGCTTATTAACCCGAAGAAGGTGGAGTTATTATTGCGAGCACCTATTTCCCAGGTTATTGTACAGATTCCGGTACCACCGGCACCCAGTTCCGACCGTGTAAATCCGGCCAGTTCGCCGATGGGTATGGTTACGTTGGAAGTAACCGGATACATCATGGTCACATTATTGTACAGGTTTATTTTGGCACCTTCGTATCCGTTGGCGTTATACACTACGAAATAACCTCCGTCGGCATCGGTGGTTACGTTGATGGTTCCCCTGAATCTGGATACGTTAGCCGAAAGGATGTTGGCAGTAAAAGGAGTGAAATAACTTAAGGTACCCTCGCCGGTTATCGAACCTGAAATCATCGAACGTCCGTCGACTATCAACGTTCCACTGGCTCCGGCCGGTATTTTAAGGTTCCAGTTGCTGGTGTTCGAACTTGCGGTGCTGTTGTACATGGCAATAGTACCTCCCATCAGGGTAATGGTATCGCCCGAACCAAATCCGGATATATTGGCAATATCGGAAGTTAAACCGATAGTACCTCCCAGGATGGTGGTACCACCCGAGTACGAGTTGGCTCCTGCGAAGGCAATACGACCGGCCCCTTCCTTGGTTAGTCGTCCCGGCCCTGAAATCTGGCCGGTAGTTAATACTGTTGAGCTACTACCCACACTGAGGCTTCCTCCCTTTTCACCGAGACTAATCGCGCGATCGGTGGTGGTAGTGGCACCGGTATAATGCAGCTTTCCACCGTTGAGCCGGATGTTGGAAGAAGTCCGTGAAGCAGCTCCGATAGGAGAGCTGACACCTCCGTTGGGAAACTTGTTAAAGTCGATACTTCCGCCTTCAACCAGCAGCGGGCCGGTAAAGCTGTTGGTAGTCGAGATGGTCATTCGTCCGTTACCCTTTTTGGTAATACCTCCTGTTCCGCCAATCGATCCGCTGCCGGAGAAGAAGAAGTTGTTTTCGGCATCGACGAAGATATGAGCCGGGTTCACGTTGTCGCTCACCAGTATTGATCGTTCGCTGGTTTCATCGCTGAACAGCACAGAGTCGTTGCCATTAAACACCCTTGTTTCGTCCGAGAATTTCCAGTTAGAAGTGCTGCCATTATCCCAGCGGTTATCAACAGCACCTGTCCAGGTAAGAATGGCCGGAGCTGACACCTTTAGCCATACACTGTTGTTTTCATATACCAGACTGTAGCTCAGGTAGGAAGGAACGCCGGTAATAGCTATTTTTGATAGTTCGCCGTTCACTGTACCATTGCATACAAGCAGGGCATAATTGCCCGGTACAAGCGGTTCGTCGGTAGCACGAATTTCAAATTCGGTTGCTTCGCTGAAGGTCCAGTCGGAGCCTATAAGGAGGATATCACCGGCAAGAACCTTATCCTCCGATACAGTAATATCAAACACATACTTCACCTTTCCGGTACTTACCAGTTGGTCGTTAAAGCGCATGCTCCCTGTTTCGCCGATGGAGGCTCCGGGTTCAAGCACCGACAGATTACCAGCATGAACGGTATTCCCGAAGGTACCGTTTCCTGCCAGTGTTGAGAAGGAGTACAGGTACACTTTACTGTTGGTAAGTTCGCCATTATTCACCAGCATCCCGTTCCACACCGAACTACTTCCGGTGAACGAATGTGCCTGTCGGATGAAAAGCGTACCGCTACCTGTCTTTTTCAAGGCGGTAGGGCCTGTAATGGTACCGCTCCCTTTCCAGTCGACCGAATAGGAGCTGTTTACAAGGATATCCGACGGACTAAGTGTTCCGTTGAGTGTTAACTCGCTGTTTTCTCCGACGGTGAAATCGAATACTACAGCATCATTCTGCTGAAAACTGCCGGCCTGGTTGGTTTTGTCGGTCCATGCAGCAGTAGTACCTACATCCCACACTCCGCCCTTGTTCCATCGTTTAGCACCGATATATACAGGAGATGCCGGAGGGGTATCCATATCACTTCCCATATAAAAACCTAAATGGGGAGGCTGATTGTAGGCCGTGTTTTGCCAGGCAATAGCTGCCCGGTAAACCGGGTCGTGCATCAGGGTATACTGTCGTACATTCGTTGGGATGGTGGTAGTATACACCCGTAAAGCTTTATTATCGGCTGTACGGAAAACCACCTCTTCGCGCCAGTCGCCCAGCAAGTCGGCCACCAGTCCGGGCGTTGATTTAGTGCCATTGTTGGAAGCACACTGATTAGCCGAAAGCAGAACACCATTTGGGTATTTTGTGATGGTAGTGCCATCCAGTAATTCATCCTCAGCGTCGCCATCCCAATAAATACGGAAATTAATAGAAGGGCGGGTAGCCGACACCTGCATGCCTGCTGCATTCCTGATTCCACCGGTTGCGCCGCTCCACATCTCGAAACTTCTGTTTCCTGCCACCAGATTAGCAGCCATCCCCCGTCCGTTGTCGGTTCCTGTATAGGTTCCCCAAATAATTTCGCCGGTACGGGCATCGTGCATTTCTTCGCCGTAGGCAGCCGTTTTGGATTCATGAACGGTCCATAGTTCCAATCCTTTCCGTTGCGGGTCAAGGTCGCTTAAATGCATGGCATCCCCATGTCCCAGTCCGGTACGATACATTAATTTGCCATCGTGGTCGACAGCACCGGCACCCCAAATTATTTCATCAAAGCCATCATCGTCGACATCGCCTATACTCATGTTATGATTACCCTGACCGTATAAGCCTGAACCGGAGTTATTTCCGGAGTCGTAGGTCCAAACAGGAGTAAGAGCGCCATTGCGGAAGTTCCAGGCAGCAATAACAGCACGGGTATAATACCCGCGGGCCATAATAATACTCGGCAGAACTCCGTCGAGCCAGGCAGTGCCGGCCAGAAACCGATCCACCCTGTTGCCATAATTATCGCCCCATGAAGATACGTTACCGCGGGCAGGGTTGTAGTTGGCCGTAGCCAGTTCCTCGCCGGTAAGTCCGCTGAACACAGTAAGGTATTCGGGTCCCGATAAAACATATCCTCCCGAGTTACGGTAGTCGGCCGAGTGACTTGCGGTAGCGGCAGGGCCTTTACGAATAAATGCGCCGGTACCGTCTTTAGTTCCCGGAGCTGTCTTGCACACAATTTCCGCTTTCCCGTCGCCATCGTAGTCGGCCACCTGAAACTGAGTATAGTGAGCGCCGGCCCTTATATTTTTTCCAAGGTCGATACGAAACAGGAAAGTACCATCCAGTTTGTATCCGTCGATATACACATTGCCTGTATGCCCGCTATGAGCATTGTCCTTCGCATTGGAGGGATCCCATTTAACAACGATGTCCAGGTTTCCGTCGCCATCAAGATCGCCCGTGCTGCAGTCGTTCGGACTGAAATAGCAACTGCTGCCGTCGGGCATCTGAATAGTGTTCGGTACATTCATCGGGATGTCGAAATAGGGGGAAGTCAGCACCGCTGCCGAATAAGCCTCACCGGTTTCGGTACCATTAACGAGTGTTTTTACTGTATATTCAGTTGCAGAACTTGCCTGGTCGGTATAATTTGTAGCACCGGTCAGAGCTGTTTCGGTGATCTTAACCCCGTCGCGGTATAAATGGAAAGCGGTCTGTTCCGGATCAGAACCCAGCAAGCGCCACGAAAGAAAAACCTTGTCGGATGAAACCCTAACGGCTACCAGTCCGCGCGACAGATTTTCCATTATTCGTTGAGAGGATGCAAAGCAACTGATCAATAAAGCCAGCTGTACTACAATAATTCGTGTCTTCATGAATGCAATATTAATTAGATTTACAAAATAACCTTTTTCTTTCATAGTATACAATAGACAGATGTCCAATTTGTGGGGACGAGCGTTCACAATTGATAGTTAACTATTTGCATTTTTTGAGTTAACAAGTGCAATGGATATATTTCCATATATATGTACAATAAGACTGTTGCATAATTAAGATACCTTGTATATTTGTAACTCAATTTCAGGAGAAATCCGGAAGGGTAAAATAACACGTTTACCACCTTAAATTTAGTTATCACATGAAAAGCAGAACGAAATTCAGTATTTTGTTTCTTATGGCATTGGGTATTCTTTTCAGTTGTACCGATAAGGAAGAATATTACCAACGGCCGGATTGGTTAGAGGACCCGATTTATCAGGTGCTTGCCGATAAAGGAAATTTCACAAATTACCTGAAGTGCGTCGACCGCACTTTATTTGCTGAAACGCTCAAAGGAGGCGGTCTTTATACTGTCTTTGCTCCCAATGATGAAGCGTTGCAAGCCTATTTATCTTCCAAAGGTTATAATTCAGTAGACCAACTAAGCGATTCACTGGTAAACAAGCTGGTGAGTTATTCCATTGTTTATAACGCGTATTCGTACGACCGGCTGACCGATGTGTTGGGAGGTGGTTGGGATACACTTACCAGTATTAAAAAGCAGACCAGCTATTACGAGCCGATTCGCAGAGAAACGGTGAACGGTCAGCAAATCTGGGTGTACGACCTGTCGTCCTTCACCATGTCCGACAATAATTATAAATACGTTCCCCTTTACCTGAGTCGTGTGTTCGAACGTTCCCGTTCGGCTGCTCAGGCTGCATCCGATTACGGAATCTTCTATCCGGCCACCTATACCGGCAAGAACGTTCAGAATGCCTCTATCCTCAACACTGATATTATGTGTGAGAATGGAGTGATTCACGAAATCGATCAGGTGGTGGAACCCTTACCTACCCTCGAACAGATGCTCGATGATCCGGATTATTCCCTGTTTAAGGAAATGATTAACAAATCGGGGTCGACCGGTGAAAAGTATTTTATTACCTATCAGTACAACGAAGCCGTTACTCAGCATTATCGTAAGGCAATGCCCGATAAGAATATTGACCAGGTATACCTTAAATATTATACCGACCTGGCCATCAACCTGAATGGTGAGCGTTACGGAGCAAGTGTTAGTGAAGCCGAAAAAGGTGGATATACGCTCTTTGCTCCCAATAATGCAGCGGTGATGAAGTTCTACAATGAGAAACTAAAGGATTATTATCCCGAAGGGCTTGAAAACCTGTCCCGTGATGTGTTGATGTACTTTATCAACGCGCAGATGATCGACGATTTGGTATGGCCAGGCGATTACAAGGGAAGTATGAACTCCCTGGGTGAATTCTTCAACGGCAAGGGAAACAGGGGTGCTGAATTTGATAAGAACAACTACGCTAAGATTGCACCTGCTAGTAATGGGTTCTTCTATGGATCGAACGATTATATTAAAAGTCGTTTCTTCGAGACCGTATTCACCGAGATTCTTTTAAACTCTAAGTATAATCTTGCTAATGCCGCCTTTACCGAGTTTTACGCCAATACCCTGCGCGAAGAATTAATGAAGTGTGAGTTGAATGGGTATACCCAGGAAAACTATACCATATTATTACCGTCGGATAGTTTGCTGATGGCCGATGGCTTTAGCTGGGAGTGGATTTCAGGTTCCAATAAGTACGGATTTGTACATTCCAGAGCCGGAAGCAGTATGGGTAACTTTGATGTAAACGGTCGTATTCAGCGTCTTATCCGTTCACATATTTTCAAACGGTTGAAGAATGAACAGGTCGACTGCGCCCTTACCAGCTTTGCTACCGATCCGGCGTTTGCTTCCGAGTATAACGGTTATTCGTATGCAGTGAACGATTATGGAGATATGATTCGTTACTATACCACTCCTACCGGCGAACAACGCTTGCAGATGCTGGGTAATTTCGATGAAAACGACTGGGTGGTTGCTACTCCTCACAAGACCTTCTCGAACGGACAGGTATTTAAAATCGATAAGTTATTACAATACTCACGCCGCAATCAGTTCCCTGAAACAGTTGAAGGGTATAAATCGCAGGACCTGATTACCTATGTGTTGAAAATGACAGCTGCAGTTCAGAACCCGAACGTTGCCAAGTATAAAAACTACATGATACAGTGTTTGAAGGGAGATGAAAGTAACGAACTTGCAGGGTTGTCGGCCGATATGGTACTCACCATTTTTATGCCTAACAACAAAGCCATGGATCAGGCTGTACTTGACGGCTATCTTCCTTCCTACGCACAGGTTACCTCCGGAGATCCGCAGGCAAAAATCCAGGCTACCAAGTTTGTATTGCACCATATAGTAAAAGGAAAAGTATTTGTCGACGATGGATTACCGTACATTATGCCTAACAGGGAAGTGATTACAGAGGAAACCTGGCCGACAGTATTAAAGGATGTGGTGGATGATACCTACCTGGCTATCCGTAAAACGGCAGATGGCAAACTCGAAGTGTCGACCCGCTCTCAAAGTACCGGACGAAGTTTCTCTGAAATTTTAAAGACAGCATCCTTAACCCGCGGGGTAAGAAGAAGTAACTTCTTTGCCTCGAAAGCGGTAATGCACGAGATTGATGATTACATGGTATATCAAAAAGTAACTCAGTAACGAAATCATGAAAAATATACAAATGAAAAGTCACAGCTATTTTTTGTTGCTTTGCTTATCGTTACTGATGGTAGTGCAGATGTCAGCTCAGCAACGACAGATTCTTCATGGACAGGTAATTTCCGGTTCTGATAAGCTCCCGCTCATTGGAGTGTCGGTAGCCGAATACGATGCTAATAACCGTATCTTAAACGGTACGACTACCGACTTCGACGGGAATTTTGCCCTGCGACTTTCGGGACAGTCGGGCACCCGGATTAGCTTTACCTATATTGGATACAAGCCCGTAACACGCACCCTGGCAGAGGGCGTTAGCCGGATGAACATCACCATGGAGGATGCAACCCAGGCCATTCGCGAAGTAAACGTAACTGCCAGTCGCCAGGTTAGTACAGGGTCGATCAATATCGCCGAGCGCGACCTCACCTTTGCGATGAGTCGTGTAGAAACAAAAGACCTCGAAGGACTGCAGGTTGCTTCGATCGATGAAGCATTGCAGGGCCGTATGGCCGGTGTGGACATTGTTGCCAACAGTGGTGAGCCGGGAGCGGGGATGTCGATCCGTATCCGTGGTACCACTTCTATTAACAGTGGTTCCGACCCCTTGATTGTGGTGGATGGTATTCCTTACGAAACAAATATCGGGGCCGACTTCGACTTTGCTACTGCCGATGAAGACAGTTATGCGCAATTGTTGAATATCTCTCCGAACGATATCCAGGAGATTTCGGTACTGAAAGATGCTGCGGCGAGTGCCATGTATGGTAACCGTGGTGCTAACGGAGTATTGCTGATTAAAACCAAACGTGGTGTGGTTTCCGAACCTACTGTAAGCTATTCGTTCAAAGGGTCGATGAATGTACCCGCCAATCCGATACCTACACTCGACGGTAACCAGTATGCAACATTAATTCTGGAGCAAAACCAGAATGCAGGCAATCTGCTGGCAGCCTCGGTGGCTCCCATGTTTAATATAGATGTAAACAACCCGTACTATTTCCATAATTATGTAACGCAAAGTACCGACTGGTACGAGGCACTTACACGTACGGGATGGACGCAGGATCACACCATAGCCCTGTCGGGTGGTGGTGATAAAGCGCAATACCGTACTTCCCTCGGTTATTACAACCAGGAAGGAACCGTAATAGGTCAGGCCTATCAGCGTGTTACTGCGCAGTTGAACCTCGACTACAGTGTATCCGACTACCTGAAATTCCAGGTTAACTTTTCGTATACCCACGGTAATCAGGATAAAAACTATACAAAGGACCTCCTGAACTCAGCCTATACCCGAATGCCGAATATCTCGATTTACGAATATACAGCTGCCGGCGAAATGACCGATAATTACCTTTCACCGGAGACAACTCCTCAGGGATACTGGAATTCAGGATCGGACAGGGGAATTTATAATCCTGTTGCCATGGCCAATGCCGGTTACTGGAAAATTAAAAGTGAACGTATTCTACCGAAGTTTAATCTTCAGTATTGGGTGATTCCTGAAGTATTGAAGTACCAGGCCGACCTTGCATTTGATATCAACACTACCAAGGACATGCGCTTCCTTCCGCAGATTGCTACCGGTCGCCTATGGCCTGAAGTAAGTGTTAACCGTGCTACCGACCTGTACACAGAGGCTTTTAACGTGCAGACATTCAACCGCCTGTATTTTACTCCAAAACTGTCGAAGGATCATGATATTATTGGTTTACTCCAGTACAGCACCTATGATTCAAAATATTCTTCCTACCAGGAGGTATCTGCACTGAGTGCATCTACCTACCTTACCGACCCTGCTGTAGCATCGAAGATTAACGGGAGTGGATTAGGACTGGCATCCGGTGGTTCTCAGGCGCGTACGCTGTCGATTATGGCAATGCTCCAGTATAAACTGATGGATAAGTACATTATTAATGGTACTATCCGTCGCGACGGAGACTCCAAGTACAATAATAAGAACCGCTATGGCTACTTCCCCAGTTTATCGCTTCGCTGGCGTGCTTCCGATGAGCCTTTTATCCGCGATATCGAGCAGATTGATGAGTTTAGTTTAAGAGCTTCCACGGGGATTACCGGTAACCCGGTAAACAGGAACTACTTGTTCTATAATACCTACGGAACCTATGGCTGGACCTACCTGGGCGAGCAGGGAGTGTTTTCGACGGGACTTGAATTAGCGAACCTGCAGTGGGAAACAGTGACCGACTTTAACTTCGGTGCTAACCTGCTGATGTTCGATAACCGTATCAATGCTGAGTTTAACATCTACCGTAAGCGTACCGATAACCTCTTCTTTAATTCGGTGAGTATCTCCAGTGCAACGGGATATAGTGGTATTCCGATGAACGTCGGGGTAATGGATAACTACGGATGGGAGCTGAGTATTATGACGCAACCTATCCGTACTAAAAACTGGCAGGTGGATTTCAATATCAACCTTTCCCGGTCGGAAAATGAAGTGGTTGAATTATCGGAGAATATTCCTCCTTTATCGACTCCAACGGCTTCCAATGGAAATTACCTTACCAAGATTCAGGTGGGTAACCCGCTTGGTTCTTTCTACGGATATCGTTATGCCGGTGTTTACCTGAATAAAGACCAGACCATTGCCCGTGATAAAAAGGGAAATCCGATTTATACCTACGACGATAAGGGTGTGAAGGAACCTGTTAACATGCGCTTCTGGTATCCTTCCAACGGCTACGAATTCCAGCCCGGTGATGCTAAGTACGAAGACATTAATAAAGACGGTAATATAAACTCTCAGGATATTGTTTATCTGGGCGACATAAACCCTTTGCTTACCGGTGGATTCGGACCAACCATCCGCTACAAACGTAAACTTACCCTGAATGCGTATTTCTATTTCCGGTATGGTGCCGAAGTAATTAATCAGACCCGTATGGATATGGAGAAGATGTACGACTTCAACAACCAGAGTACAGCGGTATTGCGTCGCTGGCGCCATCCTTACGAAGATGAATCGCAGGCTCCTGCTGATTTGTTGCCACGCGCACTGCACCGTCAGGGCTACAACTGGCTGGGTTCCAGTCGCTATGTTGAAGATGGCTCATTCCTGCGTTTCAGATCGCTTACCCTTACCTATAACTTTGACCGCGATAAGGTTAAATTACTTGGGTTGAACGATCTTCGCATTTGGGGTACTATGCAGAATATATACCTGTGGACAAATTATACCGGTATGGATCCGGAAATCTCGTTACGCGCTGCGATTCAATCGGGTGATCTCGGAAAGGATACATCGCGTTCAGGACGTCCCCGTGAGTTTTCCATTGGTTTAAGTACATCATTCTAACGTAAGAAAGGAAACTGGATATGAAAAGATATTTTAAACTTGCTGGTGTTGCACTACTAACACTGATAGTAACTTCCTGCAGCGACTGGTTGAATCTTGAGCCCGAAGATGGAGTAATCCGTCAGGAGTACTGGAAAACCAAGGAGCATGTTAAAGCTGCTGTGATTGGCAGCTATATGTCGGCACAGGCCGGAACTGTTTCACAGATGTTTCTGTGGGGAGAACTAAGAGGTGATATGGTTGAAAACGGTACTATCGGAAGCAGTAACTATGCCTCGATAATGGATGGTGAAATTGCTGCTGATAATTCAGTAGTAAACTGGTCGGGTTTCTATACCGTTATCAATAACTGTAATACGGTGCTTGAATTTGCTCCTGCAGTACGGGACCTGGATGGAACCTTTACCGAACGTCAGCTCAACGAATACAAAGCAGAAGTGCTAACAATACGCGCATTGATGTATTTCTACCTGGTGCGTTCGTTCAGGGATGTACCTTTTGTTACCGAAGCATATATCTCGGATAGTCAGGACCTCTACCTGGCCAAGACTTCAGGTGATGTTATTCTGGATTCGCTGGTGAGTGACCTGCAGTTTGCTGCTACCTACGCACCTGCTAATTATCCTACGAATGCCGAGAATAAGAGTCGCATTACACGGTGGACAGCCAGGGCATTGCTCGCTGATATTTATTTATGGCAGGAAAATTACCAGGCCTGTAATAATGTATGTAGTGAAATTATTGGTTCCGACCGTTTCAGTCTGATGCCGGTTGAACAAACACTGGTATATGTTGAAGATGCAGGTGTAGTAATTGATTCAGTGACAATCCCCAGTGAATCGGATGCCGACCGTATCTTTATGGAGACCTATGTAAGGGGAGGATCTCCGGAGTCAATTTTCGAATTTCCGTTCACAACGCTCAAAAACAATCCTTTCTATTCACTTACTGGTCCCCAGGTAAATGCACTTCGTCCTAAGCTGGATGTAGTTGATGAAGGGATTTTCCCGCTTCCGGTATATATGATGTATTCCGATGCCGTGGATATCCGCGGGTCAGGATTCTCGTACCGCGCAGGGGTTATCTGGAAATATGCAGGTACCAGTCGCACCGGTGCAGCAAGAGCTGCAACCGAGTACACTGCCCCCTGGTTGGTATACAAATATTCGGATGTACTGCTAATGAAGGCAGAGGCATTGAATCAGATGGGACTGGCAGCATCGGGAGAAACCGCACTACAATATTACCAGGAGTCGCTCAGTTACCTGATGCAGGTTCGTAAGGCCCGCAATGCCGTTGAAACCTCCGACTATAAATTTGATCTTGCAACGATCGACGGGAAAGCCCTTGAAAAAGCGATCTTAAACGAACGCGCACGTGAATTTGCCTACGAAGGTAAACGCTGGTACGATGTACTTCGAAATGCCAAACGTGGAAATTATGCTGATAATAACCTGCAATACCTCATTACACTGGCTATTAACAGTGCATCACCACAAAAGCAACAAAGTCTGATTGCAAAATACCGCGATCCGCAACATAACAGTCATTATTGGCCGATTCACGTACGTGAAATCGAAACCAATAAGAATCTCAAACAAAATGATTTTTACGCCAACTAATTAAATACGCCATGAAAACGATGAAATCAACTGTATTCACAGCCGGCAGCCTGCTACTGACAGCCTTTGTGCTGATGACTACCTTCAGTTCTTGTGACGATTATATGTCAGGTAAGACCTTTCTTACCTCTGATGAAATTATGATCGATGAATATATCGAGCAGGAAGATACTACCATGATGCTGTTTCTCAATGCTGCTGACAAGGCGGGCTTTCGTGGCTTGCTGCATGCTTACGGAACTAACACCTGTTTTATCCCCGACAATAATGCCATTCGCATCTATTGCGCCGAACAGGGCATCAGTTCGCTGGAAACCCTCTCGGTTGAAGAACTGGAAAAGTTTATGAAGTTCCACCTCGTACGCGATACCATTCAAAGTGCCGAGTTCGTGGATGGCCGCTTGTCGAAAGCAACCATGCTTGGAAAATTTCTTACTACCCGCACTGTTCAGGAAGGCACGGCTCTTCCGGTGATACGGGTTAACCGTCAGGCTAATATTCTTGCAAAAGATATCCGTGTTGCCAACGGGATAATTCACAAAATTGCGAATGTGTTGACACCTAACCCTAAAACGGTGGGTGAAATGATTAACGAATTGCCCGAAAACTATTCCTTGTTCAAATCGCTTATGCAGGAATCAGGAGTTCTTGATACGCTCATTACTAACAAGGGCGACGATCAGTGGTACACTGCTATTCTGCAGAGTAACGAATCGTTTGCAACCGCCGGAATCAACTCGCGCGAGGATTTAATTGAGAAAATGAAAGTGGCTCAGCCCGACTACGTCGACGATGAAGCGATGTTGGTAAAATTATATGCCCAGTACCATGTGTTGAAACGCCTTGCTTATGCAACGGATTTATCCTTGTCGAGTACCGAGTTAACCATGGCTCCTAACCAGGTGATTACCATTACCGTTAAAAAGGATTCGTTGATTTTGAATGAGTACCGCTCATTATCCCGTTTCGAACAGGGAGTATCCGTTAACAAGCTGTCGGAATGGACCGATTTGAGTTGCTACAATGGTGTGTTGATTGATATGGAAGGGTACATTCAGCCGGTGAAACGGGGGCCGGAAGCAGTATACTGGGAACTAACCGACCAGCCTGAAATTAAGAAACTGAAAGAATACCGTCGTCCGGGATCATGGGTTACGTTCCGCCCGGGCGAATTGTCTGAACTCAATTTCGGAGGTAAGAACGATCCTACCATCACCTATAATGCAGTTGCTGCATGGGGAGAAAAAGACCAGTACGTTAACGGTGATCAGTTTGACATTCCGATGCGTCCTACCGTTGTACAATGGATGGAGATAAAAACGCCGGTGCTTACCGAAGGAGTATACTATGTATGGATTTGCTGGCGACGTGGAGGTGAAAACAATAAGTTTAAAACTACCTTCATGCAGGAAGGTAAAGAAGATCAGGTGCTCCCGAATGTGTTTGACCTGGGTGAATACTTTAATACCAATGCGACTCCTGAAGTTAACCTCAATAATGGTATGAAACAATACAATGCCAAGCAAAAGATAAGCGTATTCTGTAGTCGTAACTGTGGTGCCATTAAAGTGGAATATACCGGACGTCATACCCTCAGAATGGATGCGTTGAGTGGTAAGAACCAGTCAGCATGGTGGGATATGATTCATTTTATTCCTGTTGACCAGAATCAGTTATGGCCACGCTTCGATGGAGCTGGTAATGCGATTTATCCGGGTACTGCCTGTGAAGATATTTATCCTGCCGATCAGACTTGTTCCGGTGACTTGAATAACTAATAATCGCAAAAAATTAAAAACACTATATTATGAATAAGTTGCAGATTCAGAAAATCGGAGTAGTGCTGTTGACGATGGTGCTGGTACTTGTCTCCTGCCAGGATTCAGCATGGGAAGACCATACCGGCGGAGCGACTGCAGATGAAAATCTGATGGAGAACATCGACGCTCGTCCCGAATTATCCGTTTTTGCCCGTATGCTACGCAAAACAGGTTACGACCAGCTATTGCAAAGTGCAGGGAGTTTTACTGTCTTTGCTCCCGGGAATGCGGCCTGGAGTGGGGTGGATACCACCGATGTAGCATCACTTACACGGAAAATCGGAACGGTGATTGTTTATAATACCTACTTCACCGACAATGAAGTTTTGTATGTGTCGGTGAAAGCTGTTAATGGCAAGAATATTTTTTACGATGCCGATACGCAGCGGTTCAACGGTGCGCGAATTGTTGAAGCCGATAAGGCAGCTTCCAACGGGGTATTACAAATCACCGATAACCTGGTAGAACGAAAAGAAAACATCTGGGACTATATCTCTACCCTCAGCAATTCGGAGCAGTTTAACTTCATCAATGGATTAAACACCCGGGTAATGGATATGGAAAAGAGTGTTCCTACCGGTGTATATCCGGACGGCCGGACCCGGTATGATACAGCCTGGATGAATGTGAATCAATTCCTTGCCGGTTATCCGCTGGATAACGAGGATTCGGTATTTACCTACCTGGTGATCGATGAGTCTGCTTACGAATCCCTCTTTACACGGTATCGCCCCTATTTCCAGTCAACCACTCCCGAAAAAACGGATTCGACAACCGGATTTAATGTATGCGCTGATTTTGTGATCCGGGGAATTGTAGATATTAGTTCAGCTGATACCCTGTTGAGTATCGACGGAGTAAAAGTTCCGGTAAAAGGAGCTCAAATCCGACAAGTGTATTCTGCATCCAACGGTAGAGTATACCATATCAATGAAAGTGCGATCCGCCTGAAGGATAAGATTAAGCCTGTAAAAATTGAAGGAGAGGATTTCAACTCTGCTTACGACCGTAACTTTGTATTTACCCGTTATAAACGATGGGCCAGTGGAGAACGGGATGTGGTACTTTCGAGTGGTGCAACTCAATCGGATACGCTCTGGCGTAAGCTTCCTCTTGCACCAGATACTGTTTCCATGCGGGATAGTGTGGCAAGTAAAACCTACTTTATCAACAGCGGACTGGTTGCCAATGTTGCTAATTTCTATATTGAGTATAAAGTGCCTGTAAATTCGGCAGCATACGATGTTTATTATGTGTCGTACGATGATATAGCCGATCATTTTGATCCTACTTATACCCGATTCGGAGTATACAGGGTAGAGCAGAAGTTGTTTGCTTCCATGCCGGGTGCACAACCGCTCCGACATGGTATTACCGACAATGCACGTGGTGTAGCCAATAATTACACGGGCGAAGCCCGCTGCTTTGTGGGTCAGGTGATGGCCGGTGTACAGGAGCTTACAAAGTTACGCCAGTGGAACCTGGAAACCACTACGCAGTTGTTGAGTAGTCCGATTATGTCGCCCGATGCCGAAGTAATGAACGTACCTCGTTCCGGTACCATGACCCTGTGGCTTACCAATACAGCACGAAGTAATGCTGCCAGCAGGCAGGGTTTATTATTCCTGGATTATATCTTGCTTGTACCCAGAATTAATGAAAATTAATCACCCGTTTTTTTGAAGTAATATGAAACATATGAAGCAAATGATAGTAACCGTGCTGGCCGTTCTGATAACCCTTTCAGGAACCCAGCTAAACGCTCAGAAAAACAGGGTGGTTGAGACTTCCATTTCAGGAACTGTTTACGATGCTGCCACCGGCAAACCCCTGGATGGTGTTCAGGTAGTAATTCCGGATGTGGTTTCTGTAATTACAGACGAACAGGGGAATTTCACCCTCACTAAAATGATAGAAGGGGCTTCGCTGGTTGTGTCTCTTCCGGGTTATTCGACCCGACAGATTGCCTTGTTCGGGAGAAAACAGCTAAAAATTGCACTTACCGACGAAAGTTTCAGGAGCAGTTATCAGGAGGTGGCATTGCCAATGGGTAGTACCAATGCACTGGCTAATCCGTATGCAGTATCTGCTCACGAGAATATAGAGGACTATAAATTATCGGTACCAACTATAGATAATGTATTCCAAAGTTATCTTAGCGGTCTGAATGCCGTAAGTCGTTCGGGAATGCCGGGTAGCGGAGCGAATCTGTACGTAAATGGGTTTAACTCGCTAAACGCCAGCAATCAACCGTTGATAGTAGTGGATGGTGTGATCTACGAGAACCCGGTATACTACTCGCTGGTAAGCGGAAATCATGTATCTCCTTTGTCGGATTTTGATAGTAAGGACATCGACAAGATAACCGTTTTGAAAGATGGAACCTCTATTTATGGATCGAAGGGTGCTAACGGAGTAATTGTAATCAATACCCTGCGTGCCAAGAGTCCTGCTACCCGTATAAACGCCTACGCCTATGCAGGGGTAAATATGGAACCAGGGTCCGAATACCGCATGATGAATGATTTCTCATACAGGAACTACCTGAACGATATGTTATTGAGCAAGGGGATGTCGTCGAACGAAATTCAGGCTCTTCCGTATATGAACTCGGAGAAGCCGGTTCAGGAAAACTGGGGGGTAACCGGAAATCCCGACTACTACCGCTACAACCAACATACAGATTGGCAGGACGAGGTGTTCAAAACATCCATCAATCAAAACTTTCACCTGAATGTTACGGGTGGAAATGACTTTATTCTTTATGCTATCGGAGTAGGTTACCTTAAACATGGGGGAAGTGTTGATAATACTGATTTCAATCGGTATTCGTTCCGTACCAATGCATCCATTAAAATGACCGAATGGTTTAAGATGAATGCGAATGTAAGTTATATCAACTCTAACCGCACCCTTGGATTTGAGGGTATGAACCGCAATTTCAGTCCTGTTTATTCTGCGCTCGTGAAAGCTCCTTTTACGTCGCCTTATGTATATAATGTATTGGGAGATGAGACTCCGAACCTAGAAAAGGCGGATATCTTTGATGTTTCCAACCCGGTAGCATTGATAAATAATGCAGTTTCAACAAATAACCGTTCGCGCTTTAGCGGGATAATGAACGGTGAGTTTACAGTTAATAAGTACTTATCTGCCAATGTAATTGTGGGACTAACCTCCGACAGGATTATTCGTGAGCAAGTGTTTATGCCTCAGGCTGGTATTTTTCACACTTCCTTACCGATTTCGGATGTAACCAACGAATCGATGCAGCTGCGTAACATCCTTCGTCAAATGAATATGGATGCCCGTGTATCGTACGAACGCAACTTCGACAGAATACATGATTTAAAGGTAAGAGCCGGTTTCCGTTACCTTGATAGTAGCAATGAACTCGACTGGGGGCATGCCTTCAATACTTCCAGCGATGAGATGCGTACACTGGGTGATGGTTTAAATGACCTTGCTCAAATCGGCGGGTCGTTAGGGAACTGGAAATCTGTTTCCAACTACCTGAATGCTGAATATGGGTATATGAACCGCTATTTTGTGGGGTTGAATGCTTCGCTTGATGCTTCTTCCCGTTTTGGTGCTGATGCCGCCGGATTGAAATTAATGAATCAGGTGTTTGGTTTCTTCCCTTCACTGAATGCAGCATGGCTGATTAGTTCGGAAGAATTTATGGCCGGGCAATCATTCTTTGATCAGTTGAAACTCCGCGCCGGTTATGCAATTACCGGTAACGATGATATTGGTAATTATTCGGCACGTCATTATTACCTTCCACAATCCTTGTTGGGTGCATACGGGCTGGTGAGGGGTAATATCCCGAATACCAAACTGAAATGGGAAACAAATAAGAAAGCAACTGTTGGTGTTGATGCTGCTTTTGCTGACGAGCGTTTGCAGGTTTCGCTGGATCTTTATACAGCTACTACTTCCGATCTCATCGTGATTCGTCCGAACGAAAGCTATACCGGAATATCCAGTGCAGTATCCAACGATGGATCGATGCGCAATCAGGGTATTGACCTGATGGTTAATGCACGCTTAGTGGATAACGGTAGTTTTAACTGGGATTTAGGTCTGAATTTATCGCATAATCAGGTGAAACTGTTGAGCATGACTGATGATGTAACCTATACAACGATTGCCGGTGCTACTATCCGCTCGAAAGTAGGAGAGGCTCCTGCGCAGTTCTGGGGATACCAGACCGACGGTATCCTGAACTCGGTTCAGGAAGCCAACGGGGCCGGACTGAAAATGCAACGTCCTGATGGTACCATTATTCCGTTTGTAGCCGGCGATATGCGGTTTGTTGATAAAAACAATGATAAGGTAATTAACGAAGCCGACATGACCGTTATTGGTGATGCATCGCCGCTGGTGACAGGAGCACTGAACTCTACCTTGCGGTGGAATAACTTCAGTTTGAGTGGTGTATTCTCCTTTGCGTATGGTAATGATGTATTTAATGCTGTGCGTGCCGGACTGGAATCCATGTCGGGTACCGATAACCAGACGGTGGTAGCTGCCAACCGCTGGCGTTACGACGGACAGGATACTTCTATTCCTGCTGCTGTTTGGGGTGATCCTCATGGAAACAGCCGGTTCTCGGATCGCTGGATAGAAGATGGTTCGTACCTGCGACTGAAAACAGTAAGCCTTAGTTACGATATTCCTGTTAAGTCATCGTTTATTACCGGTGCTCAGGTATACGCAACCGGTCATAACCTGCTTACATTTACGAATTACCTGGGATACGATCCGGAATTCAGTACCGGACAAAGTGTATTCTATTATGGTATTGACAGGGGGGTAACTCCTCAGCCCCGTGCTATCTTATTGGGTGTGAAAATCGGATTATAATCAGAAAAATATGGTTAATATGAAACAGTTTAAAATAAAAACTTTCGCAATCCTGTTACCGCTTCTGACGCTTGCTTTCAGCTCGTGTGATGATATGCTCAACAGCGATGCCGGGGAAGTGGTTGAATACAAGGATCATTACCACAATGTATACGATACCGATATGGCTATCTGGGGATTGTACGGAAAAGTACAGAACCTGGCCGAACAGGTGGTGGTGTTGAACGAACTACGTGCTGATTTGATGGATATCACAACGAATGCTGATGATGATTTGGTTCAGCTAAATAACCATACAGTTACCAAAGGGAACAAATATACGGATGTAACTCCCTTCTATGAAGTGATTCTGAACGCCAACGATATGATAGCCAATTTTAATACCATGTTGGCTAAGAACCTGCTTACACCCGAAGATTATGCTCCCCGCTATGCCGACGTTGTTGCAGTTCGGTGCTGGACCTATCTTCAGCTGGCAATTCATTTCAAGGAGATTCCTTATATCACAGATCCGCTGATTTCTATCGACCAGTTGAAGAAGCCCGATCTGTTTCCACGAAAGAACCTGGATCAGTTGATTCCGATATTAATCGGTGAAATGGAATCGCTCCCTACCTTAGCTGTTAATAATCTCACCTCTTTCTACAACGAGACTATTACAGATAACGGCAAAGCAGTGAATTTGAATATGCAGTTTTTGAATAAGTACCTCTTGCTCGGAGATCTCTACCTGTGGAACGATCAGTATGTACAGGCTGCTACTCAGTATAAAGCCTATATGGATGCTGATGATGCAGGTTCGGCAAAGACGGATAAGAACAACAAGGTTAGTGGTTGGGTATGGGCCGGCAATAACGAACCCCGTTTCCAGGTATGTTATCAACGTTATAAAGATCAGGATGTGCTCGCCTATCGTAATATGTGGAAAGAAATCTTCACACGTAGCTCAACAGATGCCGGTAATGCAGGAACTATAGCACTACAGGATGAAATGATCTGGATGATTACCTTTACAGGTGCTGAAAAATCTACCAGTCCGTTTGTTCGATTGTTTGCCAACACAGGGCAGGGAGAATACATGATTCAACCATCGGCCTATGCAATCGACAGTCTGTGGGAAACACAGGTACAGCAATCGAATGGTTTCGTGTTCGATGGTCGCGGTCGCCAGTCATCTTTTGATGTGGTTGACGGACAGCCAATTGTATTGAAATACCTGTACGACTATTATACCTATTCCATTGATGGGAATAAAACAATACAACCTAATTACGGTACCATCACTAATCCTTACTCCAAACCCGGAAAATGGTTCCTTTACCGTGCAGCTTTACTACACCTGAGGTATGCTGAAGCAGCCAACCGCGCAGGTTACTCCCGGCTAGCATTTGCACTTCTTAATAATGGTGTGAAAGCAAACTTCGACTGGCGTAGAAGCGATGGTTCAGGTCGCCCGGATAAAGAAGGAGTTCAATACTCCAGTTTCGAACCCCTGAACGATTCGGTACATGCCGAACCTTATCCGCATCCTTTCTACCTGGATGCCCGTCAGAATGATGCTCCCTATACTTTCCTTCGTTCGCCCTGGAGGGATAACTATGGTATTCGTAACCGTGCTTTCCTGGTGAATGCTGAACCCCCTGCAACTGTTGAAACCGATGAGCAATATACAGAATGGCTGGAACTGGCTTTGCTACGTGAGCAGGCCCTGGAATGTGGTTTTGAAGGTCACCGCTGGTCGGATATGTTGCGTATTGCACGCCGTAAAGCGAATCGTGATGCGGGTCAGACTGCCCTGTTGATGCAGGAATGGTTGAAAGGAAAGTTCGAAGCATCCGGAAAAACAATGGCAACTATTCATGCCGGGAATCTCTTTTTGGAAATGAATTGATCGTGCAGGCAACTGCACGCAATTCCATTAATTTAAACAAATCTCCATTTTATTGGAAAAGGACTTGGCGTATTTTTGTTGCATTGACTTTATATTTAATTCACAAATCTAATTTATTATCATGGGAAAAGAAAATTACACAGTAACTAAGAAGATCAACCTTCGAAAATTGTTGATCTTTACCGTTGTCCTTGCGTTAGGATCGCTGTTTACAGTGAAGGCCGACTGGGTTAAGAATCCACCACTTGCAGTACACGACTTCCTGGATGGCGTAAGTCCGTTTACAACCGAAAAATCAGTCCTCTCAGGAAATAATGTTGGTATACCGGGAGTAAGAGACGGATATTTGTTTGCTACAGCAAGTGGCTCAGGTAACCGTGGTACTAAAATCACTAACATGACTGAAGTGGTTGATCGTACGGATACCGTTTATTACGAATTTGACTGGAATCCTTACCAGATTGGAGGACAGGCCAATTCAACCGGAAGTGACGGAGCAAATCCTGAGCAGTATGGTGTTGCAATTGTTCGTGGTGCTAACGATAGTATTGTGTTCGGATTATGGTACGAACGCTGGAGTTACCTGGCTGGATCTAAGTATAATACAGATAGTGTAAATGCTGAACCACTTGGTGACATTCACCTGATGAATATCAGTACCGACCCTTACAATCCGGTTCCTGCACAAGTGGTAACCCGTAATGTAGGCGGCGCTGATGTATCGTATTATACCAATACCCTGATTCCGTTTGCGATGCTCGAACCGGGTACTTCTACCCATTATGCTGCTAAGTGTGATAGTATTAATAAATCAACTGATTTAGGCCCCAGCTTTAAAATGAACCGCTGGTACCGCGTGAAAGCTTCGATTGACTTTAAAAATAAACGGATTATTTCGTTTGAAATTATTGAAAAAGAAAATCCGGATAACAAAAAATCATTTACAGATCTTCCATTCGTGAATACAGGCGCCAATGATGTTTCACGTCTTGAAATTGCAACTACGCGTGGTAAACGTGAAGGTACAACAAGTGGTTCAACTGCCAACTACGAACAACGCTTTGATAATTTTGACATCTACACCTTGCGTGAAGTTGCTGTATCTTCAAGCGTTGTAGTTTCTTACGTAGATGAAAGCGGTACTTCATTGAAACCGTCCAGAACTGTTCTCTATCTTGAGTTGGGTACTGAATTTGAAGCTTCTGCTGCCGATTTAGTGCCAATCTATATCGGGGAAGAAATTTATATTTACGATGAAACTTCTACTTCGAAGATTACCCTGCAGGGTGGTGTAAACGAAATGGTTCTTAAGTTCAAAAAGGCTACACCTAAAGCAGCCCTTCTCACCATTACTGCACCTTCAACTGCCGAACTGTACAAAGATGTTCAGTTTGATATAGCTGTTAAAACACCCGACAACGATCCTGTTGGAATGGGTTATGTATTGTTCTATGTAAACAACATTGCTAAAAACCGTCTTGAACTGGATGTACTGGGTACTGCTTCGGTTGTAATGCCTAACCTGTTGGTGGGAGATGCAAACATTGCAGCTGTGTATGTAGGCGACCGTATTAATTATGCTCATAGCGACACAGCTAAGACTGTTGTAGCTATTACTCCTTCTACAGCATCCGTGAAACCATATCCTGTTTATTTCGACCTGGTTGATCAACCTGAAATTGCAGCATGGGATCGTGAACGTGGTATGACAACAGATACACCAAGAGATTATTCTAAAACATTCAGATGTGACTCTCTTGCCGGTATTGTCGTTACTGAAGATACACTGAGCGAACACAGAGTAGGTTATTATTACGCAGGCTCAACGTACGACAAAATTGATAATGCGTACAACCGTGCCGACTTTGTAACTGTGCCGCTGGGTAGTAGTCGTCCGACCTATGTGAAATTCAAAACACCCTGGTTAAATGAAGGTAGTTATAATATCTACCTGTCACACCGTGTAAGTGGTGACCCGAAAACCAATATGACTACCATTGATATGAATGGTAAGGAATTGTACTTCCCTAACGAAGAAATGTACGGTCGCTGGTTCAAATCATGGATGGGTGTTAACAACCGTCGTCGTTGGAATACTACCGGTCATTCCGGAAGTATGGGTATGAATTACCTTGGTTCTGTAAGTGTTGATAAATCAGGAACTCAGTCGCTGACCATCAACGTTCTTCCTGAAAATGGTGCTACCTACAACCTGGATATGTTGCAATTTATTCCTGTAGATATGGACTCGCTGGATATTAATCTTCCTGCTGCTGAGAGTATGGGCAAGAATTACTTCCCAATGTTCGACTGGTTAGGATTTGCTCATTTCAGTACAGAAGAAGCTACCATGACTACTTTTGCCGACTTTACCGAGTTTGCTGTTCCTTATCAGGTAGCTGACCAGACAGACTATCAGAAATATGCATTTACCATTAACGATCTGGGTATGACTTCAGTGGAAGATATGGTAGCCGACTACTGTATTGTATACCGCAAGGAAGATAAGTGGACCCGCGTTGCTGAAGGTGCTATCATGGCCAATTCATTCACAGGCGAACTTCCTGCTGGTGATTACTACTACCAGGAAATCAACTATATCGACATGGGAACTCCGGGTGCTGCCGGTTATCGTACCTTCTTCGGTGAAGGTTACTTCTCTGTTGGAGAATCAGGAGTGAATGATCTTCCTGTACGTCCTGAAGTATATGCATACTCGGTAAGCGATAACCTGCTTGTTAAAGGGTTCAACGCTGGTGACCGTGTTGTGATTTACGATGTGGCAGGTAAATTGATTGCCAATGAAATTGCTACTTCCGATAGTTTCGAAAAATCACTGAAACCATCACTTTATATTGTAAAAGTTCTTTCTGCTCAGAAGGGAACTCATGTAATGAAAGTGATTGTTAAGTAATACAGGCTAATCCCCCCATCGGGGGGATTGTGCTGAAACTAATCCAAAGGAGGGTGTGTCAACATATAGTAATTGACACACCCTCCTTGCTTTATATCACTTTGTAATTTGTTTATAGCGAATTTCCCATATGTAAAATAAGTTCAGGATTCAACTCTTCCGGTTGATGAATGAGTGCTTCGGGGTGTAAGGTGGCTAGTTTTGCTGCTGAACTAAGGCCCCAGCTTACCGAAATAATGGGAATGTGCGCCTTTTTCATGGCAAGTACATCACGGGTTTCATCACCTACATATACTATTCCTCCTTCGAATAACTTTTCTTTCTTTATGAGTGTTTTGATAATCTTGTCTTTACCAAACAAATGGCGACCGCTATACACAAAGTTAAATAAGTCGTTCAGCTGGTTATGTGCTAAAAACTGCTCTACGTTCTTTTTCGAATTGGAGGTCAGGATGCCTAGTTTGTACCCGGCCTGTTGAAGGTTTCGCAGACTTTTCTCCATCCCGTGTACCAGGGGTATATCGAGCATATGCTTTCCCAGTTCCCTGCGAATCCGGAATACCAACAGGAAAAGTTTGAAGGGAGTTACTCCGTATTCCTTGAAATAGCGTGTGGGGTTTTTAGCACTTAACAACTCACGGGCTTCGCCGTGGATAGGTTTGCAGTTGTATTCAGGGGCAACCTTATTATACAGTTGAAGGGCCGTGTCGACACTGTCGGCCAGTGTGCCATCGAAATCGAAGAGTATGTAGCGTATCTTTTGCATCGTTTTTTGTTATTCAATAATAGTAATTCCTTCCGGTACCTGCACCTCCGAAAAGATGCTTCCATCCTCCTGCCGCGTGTGGCGTATTTCAACTACTCCCAGGGGAGTAGGGAAGCTGCCTTCGACCCATTGCAGATCGCACAAATTGGGGCGAATGCGAAGTACAGTAGATCCGGGTTCGGCACTGCTCACACCCAGTATGTGCTCGGTGAGCCATGCTGTGGGTCCTGATGCCCAGCCGTGGCACAGGCTGTGGCGAAAGCCGGGATAGCAATAAGCCCCAAAGTCGCCGTGTATATCCTTTTTGCCGGGAGGTGTCAGTTCGTCAATTCTTCCGGCATTTTCTGTCCAATCCAGGTTAAAGTCTTCCCAGAAAGTGGTAGCTCCCAGGTCGAGCATGCCTCCCCAGTACTGCCGGATTACATCCAGGGCCTGTTGGTGTTGTCCGGCCATCGCCTGAGCTTTCAGCATGTAATAACCATAGAAAGTAGAAAATCCTGTTGCTCCTCCAACCGACACAACTTCATTGCAGGCAAGCTCTGCATCTGTTAATCCGGCAATTGCCATCAGTGAAGCAGCCTGTTTGAGGTTGTTGTGCCCCACCTGTTTCTTGGTCATGCGCTGGTAAATCAGCCTTGCCATTTCAGCTCCTTCATTGTCGGCCGCTACTTCACACAAGGGTATTACTTCGCGCATAGCCCAGGCTATAACAGCCCGGTAGCCGGCTTCTACCCCTTGCCTGTTGGGGGTCGAAGGCCAGTCGAGAAAACGATTGGGTGACAGGAATTCATTTCCTTCATCGTCGGTTTTAGTATAAATCTGACGAATGAGACCTGAAATATAGTTGCTATGCTTGTGCAGGAATGCTTTATCGCCCGTATACCGGTACCAGTCGGCCTGAATGATAAGGTACCAGAGCGAATAGGCACTCATGTTATTCATCCATTTTGGTAAAGGGTATTGCTGTACAGCCAGGTCGAGCGTACGTGGAACTACCTCATTGGCGCCGAACACCCGGATAATAGTTGCTACTTCGGGGTGCATATCTCCCAGCCAAATCAGTCGGTCGCGTTTAATCCCATCCCACAGGTATTCCTGCATGTTCAGGTGGACGGTATAGGCTCCTGTCTGCCAGATGCTGTTGAGCCGTTCGTCGTTGCTGCGAAACGAACCAAGGTAAGGGATGTCGCGGTACCGAAGAATAGCCCGGGCTTCCTTCAGGTGGATGGTGGTGTTTTTCTGTAACAGATCGATACGTACAAACCGAAAGCCGGTGTTGCCGATTTCTATCAAGCCGTCGCGGGGCACCTCCATGATAATGTCGCGTTTTGCATGATCGTCGGTTGCAAAGCCAACTTTCCATTCCCTGTTATTAGTGGTGCTGTTGCACTCGCCGACTGACTCGCCAAAGCGGATACGGACTTTCGAGGGTTCTCTCCCGGACGACGAACCCAACACAAGTTGCAGTCCGCCGTGAATTTGCTTACCGTAATCGAGTAACAGGGATGCTTGTCGGTTCCCCCTGCTCTGAAGCGCACACATCCCGTTTCTTCCCATTTCTGCCTGACTGTTGCCGGCTTTTAATAGCTCGTGTTCGTTTCTTACTCCTTTCTCATCACTTTTCCAAACGACACGAAGCGGTGAGATGTAAACCCGTGTCAATTCATCCTTTTGAGTTTTGTTTTCGTATTCAGCACCAAAGGAAGGGGGTAATACAAAGGACTGCGATGCATGCGACCCGGGTACCGTTGTAACGCGAAGGGTATTGCCGGCCAGTAACGGTATCCCGGTCAGAAAAAGTAGTAGTATCCGGATGAGTGATCGTTCCATCGCTTGTAGTTTTGAAGAACGAAAATACTTCTTTTTTTTGATTCTCATTGGGTGATTGTTATCTTTGTCAACCTTTTTGATGTTTTAATGTACTTAACTATCCAAAATTCAGCTTTACTTTGTACATTACAAAAAGTATCATCATGAATAAAAAAGTACTATACAGGGTGTTGGTTTCTCTGCTTGTTTCATTGACAAGTTACGCCCAATATTCTCCGGGAGATGTGATCACCGTAGGAGATGCCCAATACCAGATTATTGGAGCTAACCTGATTGACAATCCGGGCTTTGAAGAGGGGTTAAGCGGGTGGACCGATGCGACCAGTACGGCTGCACCCCTGAGCTCTGCAAACTTTACGATTATCAGTAGCGGTGGAGTGAACAACTCCAGCTACCTGGTGGGGACAAAAAATGAAAGTTCGTCGTCAGCAGGATCCATTGGTACCGGATGGAACATAGCATCGGGTAAAAAATATTATTTCAGTTACCAGGTTAAATACCTGAATAGCTCGTTGGCTGCAGGTGTGGAGGAATGGTTGAAAGTGTCACTTACCAATACCAGAACGGTTTCATCGGAACCTCGTCTGCTACTTGCGAATGCAAGGCTTGCAGGTGGGGGGCAATGGACACGCAACGAACTGGTGTTTACGAATGCTGATCCGGCTTATGCCTATCTGGTTGCCCGGTTCCGCTGGTTGGATAACCGGTTGGGATTCGACGATTTTATGCTCTACGAAGTAGAAGAGCTTGTGAATGTCACTGCTCTTGAGGAGGCGATTGCAGCTGCCCGCTCGGTATATAAGGCTGATACTCCCGGTGCGGACGACCTTCTGTCGGCCATCGCAACTGCTGAGAGTTTTCTGTCGGCCACTTCACCGACTGCTGTAGCACAGGCTATTGCCGACCTGAACGCGGCTGTTAAACTGTATCAGCTTAAAAATGCTTCGGCGGATAATCCGATGGATGTAACCCATCTGATTGTGAATCCCGGCTTTGATCAAAATACCCCGACCGGATGGAAAGGGATCGGTGTTATTAATTACCATGTAGTAGAGTTTTACCAGCGGACATTTAATATGACACAACGGATTGCCGGACTACCTGCCGGAAAGTATGTGTTGCGTGCGCAGGCTTACGAGCGACCGGGTTCCAACGATGGGGGAGCTGCTTACAGGGCGGGGACTGAAACGATTTCAGCGCGTGTGTATGCAAAAAGTACGCACTTCCCTGAAAAGAGTAGTCCGTTTAACTCCATCTATAAACACAGCTATACGGGTACAGGTTCGCAAAACGGGTATGTAAATACGATGGCTGCTGCCGAAACCCTGCTTTCTAATCCGGCTTTATATTATGATGTAACGGTATCTGATCTGTTGCTTCAGGAAGGCGACACCCTGGTAATTGGTGCTCAGAGTGATTTTCAGCAAGCATCTTACTGGGCGTTGTTTGATAATTTCAGGTTGGAATACCACGGAGCTTATACAAGTCAGGATGTATACGGTGCTATTGCTGTGCTGGTTGATCAGGCACAGGCCTTGATAAACGCGAAGATACAGAATGCGGCCCGTACTCAACTCACCGAAGCACTGACTGCTGCCACGGAGCTGACAGAGTCGGCTTCACTGGACGAGTTGGTGGCTATAAATAATCAACTTGTATCGGCTTACAAGCTTGCCGGTGATTTTGCTGCAGCGTATTCGAAATTACAAACTCTCATTGAAGAAGCGGAACTGATTTATCCAACCTATAGTGGCATGAAGGCGCTTAATCTGTTGAATGCTATTATTCTTGCTAAATCAAGAGTGGCGAACTTAGATATTAGTTTACCGTTGTTGAATTCATCGATCTCCAGTGTGAATTCTCAGATTAATAAAAAGATATACGCCTCATCGGGAATGTTAGGGAATATTTATAACCCGGCCAATAACTGGAGTATTGAAAGAAGTAAACAATCAAAGAACTGGATTATATTCTGGGAGCCTGGTTATGGGGAAGATCCCACAGTGTTGGCAGATGGCAATTACCGTATCGACATTGATGGTTTGCTCGCCCTTGCTGAAAGAACATTCGACTTCTATGCAGATTCGTTGAAGTTTATTACAAGAGGTAAGTCGAAAACCGATGATTATAAGATGATTATCCGGCTTCGGTATACGCGCGACTGGGAAGCTAGCGGTTCGGGAATCGACGACAGGATAGGGTTGCTTACACTTACTGCCTGGTCGGCTCAGGTAGGTGGGCATACTTTGGCGCATGAAGTTGGGCATTGCTTTCAGTATCAGGTTCATTGTGATAACAACGACCAGAACGGATGGATGTACGGTTTCGGGGTTAATACCGCCGGAGGTAATGGCTGGTGGGAACAATGTGCTCAATGGCAGGCATTCAAGGTGTTCCCGGAGCTTCAGTTCACGGATAGCCGGTTCACGAATTATCTGAACACTGCCCATAAACATATTCTGCACGAAGCACCGCGATACGATAATTATTTTATACAGGATTTCTGGACTTACAAACACGGCATGGATATCATTGGGCGTTTGTGGAACGAGTCGAAAAGGCCGGAAGACCCTGTAGAAGCCTATAAACGAATTACTTCGATTAGCCAGGAAGAGTTTAATGATGAAATGTACGAGCACGCTGCACGATTTGCAAGCTGGGATATCCCGGTGTTAAAAGCTTCGGGAACAAGTCGGATAAGTGCGCGTCCGCAGACGAAAATGAAATCTGCAGGTGACAACTACTGGTTAGTAGATGCTGCATCGGTGCCCGAAAATTATGGTTATAATGTTATCAGGCTGAACGCACCTCAGAAAGCAACTACGGTGGCTGCCTATTTCAAGGGACAGGCAGGTATCGAGGGCTACAGAAAGAACTACCTTACTTCCGCAGGATGGCGTTTTGGATTTGTTGCCTTGTTGTCGAATGGTACGCGTGTATACAGTGATATGAGTGCTGCCTCCTATGCTAATCCATCTGACACTGTGTTTTTTAACTGTCCGGATAATTGCAGGCAATTATGGCTGGTAGTCTCCGGCGCTCCAACAACCCATTGGAGGCATGCCTGGGATGATGATGACAGTAATGACGAGCAATGGCCTTATCAGGTTAAATTTAATAATACAAATCTGCTTGGGTATCAGAATGTGGTAAGTAGCATTCACGGAGTACAGGATATAGGAGTAGTGGTGTATTCGAAGGACAACGGAATAGTTGTTGATAAGTTGCCCGGAGGTTCAGTGGTAAGTATCTGTAATATTATAGGTAGCTGTGTTACTACTGACCGGCCTGTAGGAGAATCGCTGACTGTGAAGGTACCTGCAGGAATGTATGTTGTATCCATACAGAACAACGGACAGCGTTACAACCAAAAGGTGATTGTGCCTTGATTAAACATACGATGTATTAAAGTTGATAATCCATGAAAAAGATTCGGTTTCTTTCATTTTTGTTTTTAAGTCTGCTATATAACGGAGTTACTGCCAGTCAATTACCCGACACGCACAGGTTTGAAGGTTACCTGTTTGCCTATTTCGAAGGTTCCGGTGTGCGGGAACAACAGGAACAACTTCGTTTTGCCATCAGTGAGAATGCTGTTAGCTGGACTGCCTTGAATAACAACAAGCCTGTGCTGTCGTCGGCACTAATTTCTCAAACAGGAGGAATACGTGACCCTCATTTGTTAAGGGGGGAAGATGGTCGGTTTTACATGACCGCAACTGATATGTTTACGGTTAAAAACGGTTGGGATACCAATCCGGGAATTGTACTGTTGCGATCCGACGACCTTGTCGACTGGAAACACAGCAGCATTGATTTGGCAGCTTTGTATCCAAAGAAGTTCGGTAAGGTGAAATGGGTGTGGGCTCCGCAAACCATTTATGATCCACGTGAGGGGAAGTACCTGGTTTATTTTACGGTACGTTTTCACAACGATGAGAAACTCGACTTCTACGCAGCCTATGCAAACAACGACTTTTCAGGATTTGAACGGGAACCCCGATTGTTATTCAGAGCAAGCCATGGAGCTATTGATGGGGACATCATCTGCAAAGACGGCCTATACCATTTTTTCTATAAGGGTAATACGAAAGATGCTACCGGAAAAGAGTTTGAAAACGGGATTAAGAAAGCGGTAAGCAAGACCTTATGGGGGCGTTGGAAAGAGGTTCCGGGTTACCTTGATGCTTATTCATCAAAGGGAATTTCGGTTGAAGGTTCAAGTGTATTTAAGCTAAATGAGTCGGACGAGTATATACTTATGTATGATTTATACCGTGATAAACGATTCGAGTTTCAACGTTCTGTCGATTTGGAGCACTTCAGCAGCGAACCGGAATCATTCACTAAAAACTTTAATCCCCGTCATGGAAGTGTTATTAGTATTACCAGAGAAGAAGCCCGCAGACTACATGATAAATGGGGAGGTGTGCCCGAAACACTGTTGATGCCGGTTCATAAAGAGGATAGGTACGAGTTTGAATCGTCGGGAAATCCGGTGTTTACCCACAAATTTACTGCCGACCCTGCTGCATTCGTAGAAAACGACACCCTGTGGTTGTTTACAGGTCATGATTTTGCAGGTGGACAAAGCGGGTATAAGATGAAAGACTGGAATTTATTTTCTACCATTGATATGAAGAACTGGACCGAATATCCTGTGCCTTTAAAGATTACGGATTTCAGTTGGGCTACCAGTGGAGACGCCTACGCAGGTCATGTTGCCAAACGAAACGGTAAATATTATTGGTATATAAGTACCAACTGGACAGGTATAGGAGTTGCTGTGAGCGACCGACCGGAGGGCCCATACACCGATGCGCTTGGTAAACCCCTGCTTACCAACAAAGATTGTTTTGCTTCTACTCATTCATGGGCGTGTATCGATCCTGCCATCTTCACGGATGATGATGGGATTTCCTGGATATTCTGGGGAAACAGAGAGTGTTACTATGCCAGATTGAAAGATAATATGATAGAAATTGATGGGGAGATCAGGCAGCTTAATTTTGAAGGATTCAGTTTTACCGAAGCCCCCTGGGTGCATAAGTACAATAATAAATACTACCTGACCTACGCAACGGAGTTTCCGGAAAAGATTGCGTATGCGATGGCTGATCGCATAGAAGGTCCTTACGAATACAAGGGTATACTGAATGAAATTGCCGGCAACAGTAACACGAATCACCAGTCGGTTGTCAACTACAAAGACCAGTGGTATTTCTTATACCACAACGGGGGCATTAATACAGACGGTGGAAGTTATAGTCGCTCTGTATGTATTGATAAACTGTACTACAATGAAGATGGAACCCTTAAACGAGTGGTTATGACCACAGAAGGAGTTGAGCCGCTTAACTAATAATTAGTAGCTATAAAAAACCCACCCGTGAAATACTTTAAGTGTTAACGGGTGGGTTTTTTGTTATGTATTCAGTCAGCAATTATCAGCTGAGAACCGATAGATGCAATACTCCTCATAGCGCTCTCCGGGACGAAGAACAGAGCCCGGAAAATGAGCTACGTTGGGAGAGTTCGGGAAGTTCTGCGTTTCAAGGCAAATGGATTCCTGCTCTGCGTAAGTCTTTCCATATTTCCCTGTTTGCTTTTCAACCCAGTTGGCAGTATAGATTTGTACTCCCGGCTGGGAGGTTAAAACATCCATCTTTCTTCCACTGGAAGGGTCATAAAGCGTGGCAGCCAGTGCCAATTCGCCCGGTTGGTGTTTACGAATAGCCCAGTTATTGTCAATTCCCCTACCCGGTGCATATTCAGGAGCATCAACAACGCTACCTATTTTAGTAGGCTTCCGGAAATCAAACGGAGAGTTGTCGACCGGACGAAGTTCGCCGGTAGGAGCAGATGATTCGTCGAGAATGGTGTGAAAGTCGGCATTAATCTGAAGCACATGATCGTGCACTGTACCATTACCGGCACCTTTGAGATTAAAGTAGGAGTGATTGGTAAGGCCAATCACCGTTGGCTTGTCGGTTTCAGCTTCGTAACGGATCTTCAACTCATTGTCGTCGGTAATCGTATAGGTTACGCAGCAATCAAGTGTACCCGGATAACCTTCCTCACCATCCGGTGATTTGAGATTCATACAGATCTCATTATCCGATAACTCGATTACTTCCCAAACATGCGCGTTGAATCCTTTTATTCCACCATGCAGAGCATTGCCGCCATTATTCTGAGCAAGTGTATATTCCACCCCGTCAAGGGTAAACTTACCATCTTTGATACGATTTGCATATCGTCCACAGGTTGCTCCGAAGTAAGGTTCTTTATCCACATTTTCCTGAAGGGTGTCAAATCCCAGCACTACATCTTCCAGCTTTCCGTTACGATCGGGCACCATTAACCGTGTAATCTTAGTGCCATAGTTAGTAACTTCTGCCGACATCCCGTTTTTATTTTTAAGGATGTAAGTCTTGACGCTTTTTCCGTCGATAGTCAGTGTTTCCATTATAATTTAATTGGGTTACTAAGGTATTATTCTACCCTGGTTGCACCATCGCCAATTTCAGCAATGTAGAAATCGGGTTTAATTCCGATACGCGCTTCGTAGTTTTTACCAACTTCGGCAATGAAAGTATCGATAGCTTCTTCTTTAACAAGAGATACTGTGCAACCACCGAAACCGCCACCGGTCATACGGGATCCGATTACACCCTCAATTTTCCAGGCTTCTTCGGCCATGCAATCGAGTTCCGGACCGGTAACTTCGTAGTCGTCACGCAATGAAGCATGTGAGGCATTCATTAATTGTCCGAATAGTTCCAGCTTTCCCTCTTTAAGTGCTTTAACAGCATCGGAAGTACGTTGTACTTCGCCCACAACGTGGCGGGCGCGTTTGTGAGCTACCGGGTCGGTAATGGCATGTTCAATTGCTTTAAAATCGGCTTCAGTAAGTTCGGCCAGGTATTTTATAGGACGAACGGTGTTTAGTTGTTCTACCGCTTTTTTACATTCGGCTACCCGTTGGTTATAAGCACCAGAGTCGAGTTTATGAGGTGAGTGGGTGTTGGAAATAACAATCTTTACACCTTGAAGTTTTACAGGCACTAATTCAAACTCGAGGGTGTCGCAATTGAGGTGCACAGCATGATCTTTTGCTCCGTTGGCAGAAACAAACTGGTCCATAATTCCACAATTAACCAGGGCAAATTCGTGTTCGGCTTTCTGGCCTATCAGCGCAAGATCGGTTCTGTTGAAGCCTGTGCTCAGCTGATCGTTGAAAGCATATGCTGTTACCACCTCTAAGGCGGCAGAAGATGAAAGTCCTGCTCCGTTAGGTACATTACCCCAGATAAGGATATCAAATCCCTGTGTCATGGCAACACCGCGTTTAATAAACTGTGCAATAACACCCAGCGGATAGTTTACCCATGAATTTTCGAGACGGGTAGTAAGTTGGTCGAAAGTAAGTGTAACTATTTCAGGCTGATTGAGTGATTTGAAGTTCATCACCTGCTTGTCGTTTTTTGCAATCAGCAGGTTAGTGCCAAAGCTAAGTGCGCATGGAAATACGGCTCCTCCATTGTAATCGGTATGCTCGCCGATCAGGTTAACACGTCCGGGTGAAAAATAAACTGCTTCAGCAGGTTTGCCATAGGTGGCTTCAAAGGCTTTCTTTAACTCTTGTGTTGTCATACTATCTTAAGTTGTTAGTTGTTTTCCGAAATATCATTGCAAAATAACGAAATAAAAGCAAGTTATCAGGGTTCCCGAACATGTTTTTTAGCACTATTATGGATTTTGAATTATTTGTGTTGTTTTTTGATGTATTTTTTACGCAATAGCCAGGGTGAAGATGCTAATTTTTATGTTCTTCGTTTGCAGCAGTGCCTGCATACAGGCTTCAAGGGTAGAGCCCGTGGTGAGTACATCATCGACCAGCAGGATATGTTTACCCTCAAAAACAGTGTCATCATTCAGGTAAAAAATGCCTTTCGTATTTTGGTACCGGTCGAAAACGGATTTGCGGGTTTGGGTGGTGTTTTCTCTGATTCGAAGTAAGTGAACGGTATCGACCGGTTTATCCATGACGGCAGCAAGACCTTTGGCAATATATTCACTTTGATTATACCCCCGCTGTGCGTATTTTCGGGGATGTAAGGGTACGGGAACGAGTACATCTACGCTGCGAAATTCGGGTTTCTCAAGCAGGTCGGCAGCCGCATAACTGCCAGCGATGATGCCTATTTCCTTGTTCCCTCTGTATTTGAGCTCATGGATTAATTTTTGAAAAGGAGATCCTTTTTCAAAGAAAAAATAAGAAGTTCCGCAATATACCGGGACCTTTCCCCAAAAACGTTTTTCTACTGTATTGTCGGTCTGCAGGTGGTAGTTGGTTTTAGGCATGGCATGAAGGCAACGAAGGCATATTTGTAGTTCACCACCGACAAGAGTTTCGTTGCAAATAATACAGAGATTGGGGAAGAACAGGTCGAGTAAATCGTCGAGCCATCGACGAAGCAGGTTTTTTTTCATAGTAGATGGTTTGCTGAAGTAATTTCAGCAGAGAGTCAGGTTAAAAACTCAATTCGAAAAAGAAGACCACAGAGAGCTAATGTGTGAAATCGCCTTTGGTACAAAAATAATCAGGCCGGTAATGGCTGCAGCTATGGCTGTGATTAAAACAGCACCGGCGGCAATGTCTTTAGCCCTACCTGCCAATGGGTGGTAGTCGGGTGAAACCAGATCGACAATCGTTTCAAGAGCTGTATTCATCATTTCAGCACCCATTACCAGTCCGAATGCAAGCAGACAGAACATCCACTCCACAGGGCTAATGTTGAAGAGAAAACCGAAAACCGTTACCAATAAAACAAAAATCAGGTGAATCTGCATGTTTCGTTCTGATTTCAGAACCATGCGGATTCCCCTGATTGCATGCTTAAAGCTGTGAAGCCTTTGTTTCATGTTATACTTTTACTCGTTCCACGTAGGAGCCATCGCGTGTATCCACCTTAATTGTTTCACCTTCGTTGATGAAGAGAGGAACGCGTACTGTAGCTCCGGTCTCGACGGTAGCGGGTTTGGTAGCGTTGGTGGCTGTATCTCCTTTTAATCCGGGTTCGGTATAGGTGATTAACAGGGCAACCTGTACGGGGAGGTCAACAAACAACACCGTTTCAGAAGCCGCATGTACAACAATTTCGCAGTTCATACCTTCTTTAAGGAAATCAACTCCATTGATTTGTTCCTTGTTTACAGAGATCTGTTCAAATGTTTCGTTGTTCATGAAGTTATACCCCATGTCATCCTGGTACAGGTATTGGTACTGACGACGTTCAATACGTACTTCGTCGATTTTCACACCTGCGTTGAATGTTTTTTCCAGGGTTCTTCCGGTAACCACATTTTTCATTTTTGTACGTACGAATGCGGCACCTTTACCAGGTTTAACGTGCAAAAATTCGGTTATAAAATAATATTGACCATCCAGGTCGATGCACATTCCGTTCTTAATATCTGATGTAGTAGCCATAAAAATTATTGATGATTATTATTGATTTTCAGCTTGGGACTGCAAAAATAATAAAAAATGGCTAATCCGGAAACTTTCAGCAGACATCCAGGTCCTTTTTACCCGGAGTTGTAACTTCACTTGTAGGGTTTGTGTCATTCTGCATCGAATATTGATCCGGCACATCTACTTCAGGATCGTTCTCCATCATGATAGTCATAAGTCCGGCTCTGCGTATCAGGTAATAAGCTCCGGTCAGGGCCAGAATAAGAACACCGATTCCGATAATTACTGTTCCGTCGTATTCTTCGACCTTCAGAATGATTATTTTCCGGGCCAGAGCAATGATGGCAACTAATATAACTACTTCAACATGGATTATATTACTCTTTAGGTACACTTTAATGGTATCGAGCAATTCAATTCCAATAAGTACCAGCAGAAATCCCCCGAACAAATCCATGGTGTCGTCGAGGGTAAAGTCTCGTCCTTTTACGAAGATCGCATCAAAAAGAAATAAAGCCAGCTGATAGGTTGCATAGACCAGGATAGCAGTCATCATAAGAATGAGGATGGAGATGATAATCTTTTCGACAATTCTGGTAAACTGCTTGACACGATCGGTGTAACAAATCTTACGCATAGCTTTTTTCTTTTTATTTGAATCTGTAGGATAGCAGTTAAATCAGTTGCTATTCGTTTCTTTTCTGTACGTTGTAGTAGATTTTCATCTGGTTACCCAAAATCTTGGTGAAGCCTTTCACATCGTCGGCACTCCAGGCTCGATTCATCTCACCATATTCACCAAAATCGGTTTTCATAAGGTCGAACGTGCTTTCTACGCCTACCAGTGTGTAACCAAGTGGTCTTAACTGAATTATAACGGTTCCTGTTACGTTTTGTTGTGAGTTTTCAAGAAATTTCTCGATATCTCTCATTACCGGTTCAAGGTATTGAGCTTCGTGGAGGAACATACCATACCAGTTGCCCAACTGATCTTTCCAGTACTGTTGCCATTTAGTCAGCGTATGCTTTTCGAGCATCTTATGAGCGTTTATGATAAGTAAGGGGGCTGCTGCTTCAAAACCAACGCGGCCTTTGATCCCGATAATCGTGTCGCCAATGTGCATGTCACGTCCGATTCCGAATTTTGAAGCTATTGCTTCCAGTTGATTGATAAGGTGAATTTTGTTATCGTTCTTCTCGCCGTTAACACCACATAATTCCCCTTTTTCGAACTGAAGAGTAATAGTTTCAGGATTGCTTGCAACAACCTGACTTGGGTATGCTTCGTCGGGGAGTGTCTGATCGGATTGGAGTGTTTCTTTTCCTCCAACGCTCGTACCCCATAAGCCTTTGTTGATAGAGTATTCCATCTTGGTAAAGTCGGCCTGGTAGCCATGGTCGCGGAGGTAATTAATCTCAGCTTCTCTGGAGAGTAAAAGATCACGGGTGGGAGTAAGAATTTTTATCTCGGGAGCTATTACGTCGAAGGTTAGGTCAAAGCGTACCTGGTCGTTTCCTGCACCGGTACTTCCGTGAGCTACATAATCGGCTTTTAGTTCCTGAGCATACTGAATAATAGCAAGTGCCTGAAAAATACGTTCAGAACTTACCGAGATCGGATAGGTGCCATTGCGGAGCACATTTCCGAAAACCATGTATTTTATACTTTTGTCATAATATTCCTGAGTTACATCAAGTGTAGCGTGCGATTTTGCACCCAGCCGATAGGCTTTATCTTCAATAACCTTCAGATCCTCTTCTGAGAATCCACCTGTATTGGCGACAGCTGTATGAACTTCATATCCCAACTCTTTAGCAAGATACATGGCACAAAAAGAAGTGTCAAGTCCGCCTGAAAATGCTAAAACAACTTTTTCTTTCATTGTATATAATATTTTATTTTTCTTTTTTCTTTTCCCACTTCGGATCGTACAACATTCCGGTGCACAGGCAATGCTTGCGATTAGTGCGCTGTAGAATATCGTAGTTAACACAACTCTGGCAACCCTTCCAGAACGACTCGTCGTCGGTGAGTTCGGAAAAGGTAACCGGTTTGTATCCCAGTTCGGAGTTGATCTTCATAACAGCAAGACCGGTAGTGAGACCGAACAGTTTAGCATCGGGGTAACGAAAACGAGACAAATCAAATGCCTTTTTCTTTATTCGCTTTGCCAGTCCGTGCCCACGGAATTTATCCACAACGATCAAACCTGAGTTGGCAACAAACTGCTTATTTCCCCAACTTTCGATATAACAGAAGCCTGCAAATTCATCTCCGGATAAAGCGATAATAGCTTTGCGTTCGTTGATTTTCATTTCAATATATTCCGGAGAACGCCGGGCTATCCCTGTCCCTCTTATTTTTGCTGCGTCTTCGATTGTTTTTAAAATAGTATCTACATAGGGTAAGCAACTCTCATCTGCAATTTTAACCACAATGCCGTTTTGTTCTTCTGGCTCCTGTGGGTCAGATTCTTTCTTCTTTTTAAGTGCTAATCCTTTAAGAGGTTTAATAAGATTCATTGTTCTTTATTCGAAAATGTCATGTCCATTAATTCTAAAATCGCATCCCGGGAAATACCCTCCCTTGGAATAATTAATATTGTATCATCACCGGCTATCGTTCCCAGTATTTCACTTGCACCTTTATTATCAATATCCCACGCGATAGCTGAGGCGTATCCCGGTTTGGTTTTCATTACTGCTACCTGGCCGGAAAACTCAATACTAATAACTGCTCCATGTGATGTAAAGGTACTCAGATTACCGGTTGGACTTACTGTTTTTGTTACTGCAGGAAGTACATATTTATATGTACCACTGGCCAGCGGGGTTTTGGATACTTTCAATGACTTCAGGTCTCTTGATAAAGTTGCCTGTGTAACGTCTATTGTTTTTTCTTTCAGCCTTTTGAGCAGTTCGTCCTGACTGGCAATCACAGAGGATCGAAGAATCTCGGTGATAACTTGTAATCGGGTTCTTTTGTTTTTCATACCTTTAAACTGATAAATTTTACTACCTGTATACTAGTAAACGCACAAATGTATATGCATAAATATAGAATTATCCGGCCACAAAGATACGAAAAGTTTATATTATTACAAATATACCGAATATAAATTAGCATATATTCTTATTGGGGTCTTTTTTTGTATCTTTGTGGGTTCATAAAATAAACACTATGTCGACGCAGGAGAATATTATAGTAAAGGGTGCCCGGGTGCATAATCTTAAAAATATAGATATAGAGATTCCACGCAATAAGTTGGTTGTTATAACCGGTTTGTCGGGTTCTGGTAAAACATCTCTTGCTTTTGACACACTTTACGCTGAAGGTCAGCGACGTTATGTAGAGAGTTTATCTTCGTATGCCCGGCAGTTTTTGGGACGTATGAGTAAGCCGGAAGTAGATTTTATAAAAGGTATACCACCTGCTATAGCAATAGAGCAAAAGGTAAATACCCGTAATCCGAGATCGACGGTAGGAACTTCAACTGAAATATATGAATACCTGAAGTTATTATATTCCAGGATTGGTAAGACTTATTCACCGCTCTCGGGTGAAATAGTGAAAAAACATGAAGCGGAAGATGTGATAGAGGCAGCTCTTTCATACAAGGATGGTACCCGGATAATGATTTTGACAGAAGTTGTACCTCATGAAGAGCATAGTTTAAAGGATGAACTACAGAGTTTGATACAGCAAGGGTTCAGTAGGGTAGAAGCCAATGGGGAGATTATGCAAATAACTGACCTGCTTGAGTCAGAGCAGTCATATACAGATATCTTTTTACTGATCGACCGTACGGTGATTGATCGTCAGCAGGAAACAATCAGCCGTCTGACTGACTCTATTGAGACTGCATTTTTTGAAGGTAAAGGAGTATGTGTGCTGAAGGTGTTTGATGAAGATGAGCCGACACTTCTTCGTTTCTCAAAAAGTTTTGAAGCTGATGGGATGAATTTTGAAGTTCCTTCGGTCCACACTTTTAGTTTTAATTCTCCCATTGGTGCCTGTCCGGTTTGTGAAGGCTTTGGCAAAATTATAGGGATTGATGAGGAGTTGGTGATCCCGAATAAATCACTTTCGATTTACGAAGATGCGGTAGTATGCTGGAAGGGTGAAGTAATGAGTGAGTGGAAGAATGAACTAATTCGTGTGGCCGATAAGTTTAACTTTCCGATTCATAAGCCCTACCACGATCTCACAGATGATCAATTGGCAGATTTATGGGATGGGAATAGCTATTTCAGAGGCTTACATGCATTTTTTGAATACCTGAAAGAAAATCAATATAAGATTCAGTACCGGGTGATGTTAGCCCGTTATCGGGGCAAAACAGTCTGTCCGGAATGCCGTGGAAGTCGATTAAAAAAAGAGGCATCCTATATCAAAGTAGGAGGGAAATCGATCAACGAACTGGTGTTGATGCCGGTAGATAGCCTTAAGATGTTCTTTGCATCGTTGGAGTTGGATGAACACGACAGTTCCATAGCCACACGATTATTAACTGAGATCAGTAGTAGAATACAATTTTTAGTAGATGTGGGGCTTGGTTATCTTACACTTAATCGATTATCTAACACCTTATCAGGAGGTGAAAGTCAGCGGATTAACCTGGCAACATCACTGGGAAGCAGTTTGGTAGGTTCATTGTATATTCTGGATGAACCCAGTATAGGGTTGCATCCCCGCGATACGCAGCAGTTAATCAGGGTACTCAAACAATTGCGGGATCTTGGGAATACTGTCATCGTAGTTGAACATGATGAGGAAATTATGCGAGCTGCTGATTACATTATTGATATTGGGACGCATGCAGGTAGGAAAGGTGGTGAAGTAGTGTACAACGGAGATGTTTCAGGTATCATGCAGCAATATTCGGAAGCGATTGAGCGCTCTTTTACACTTAAATACCTATTGGGTGAAGAAACCATACCTGTACCAATAGCTCGCCGGAAGTGGAACAATTATATAGAAGTAATCGGTGCTCGTGAGAATAATTTAAAGGGAATTGATGTAAAATTTCCATTGAATGTTATGACAGTTGTGACCGGAGTCAGCGGATCCGGAAAGTCATCACTGGTAAAGAATGTATTTTATTCTGCGTTGAAGAAATATTATGGTGGTGTAAGTGATCGGACGGGTAGGTTTAGTACTCTTAAGGGTTCATTAATGTTGGCAAAAGATGTTGAATTTGTTGATCAGAATCCCATCGGTCGTTCGACTCGTTCGAACCCTGTGACTTATATTAAGGCTTGGGATGAAATAAGAAAGGTATTTGCGGATCAGCAATTATCAAAACAAATGAATTACTCTGCATCGAATTTCTCTTTCAATACTCCCGGAGGTAGGTGTGAAGAATGCCAGGGAGAAGGGACTGTAACTGTTGAGATGCAGTTTATGGCTGATTTAGTGCTTGAATGCGAACATTGTAAGGGGAAACGTTTTAAACAAGATATTCTGGAAGTTCAGTATCACGGGTATAATGTGTTTGATGTGCTGGAGATGACCGTGAATCAGGCGGTTGAGTTTTTCTCTGAACAAAAGGGGAGTGTGGAAAAAAGGATAGTAAAAAGGTTGAAACCCTTACAGGATGTTGGTATTGGGTACGTTAAGCTTGGACAATCGTCGAGTACCTTATCAGGAGGTGAAAGCCAGCGAGTGAAGTTAGCCTCTTTCCTGGCAAATGAAAAACCGGAGCCGACTGTTTTTATATTCGATGAGCCAACTACCGGTTTGCATTTCCACGATATAAAGACCTTATTAAATGCGTTCAATGCTCTTTTAGCTAAAGGTCATACTATTATTATAATAGAACATAATCCGGAAGTTATAAAATGTGCTGATCATATTATAGATATAGGACCTGAAGGGGGTGAAAAAGGAGGTACCCTCGTGTTTGAGGGTACTCCTGAAGAACTAGTGAAACAGGAAAACTCCTATACTGCAAAATGGTTACACCTTACAAATTAATCCAGGATTACCTTTCGAATTATTGCGATACATTCGTCCATCTGAGGTCGGGTAATTACTAAAGGGGGAGCAAAGCGAATAATGTTTGTGTGGGTGGGTTTTGCAAGCAATCCGTTTTCAGCCAGTTGTATGCAAATATCCCATGCCAGGTTTTTATTGTCCTGATTGTTTATAATTAATGCATTCAACAGTCCCTTTCCCCGAACGGAGCTGGCAACAGGTGATTCCTTGCATAGCTGAGTCATTTCTTGTCGGAAGTAGGCTCCCATTTCGGTCGCGTTCTCAGCCAGTTTTTCTTTTTGTATAACTTCTAAAGCGGCAATAGCAACAGCTGCAGCAACAGGGTTTCCGCCAAAAGTAGATCCATGTTGACCAGGTTGAAAGACATCCATGTATATGCTGTCGGCCAATACTGCGGATACAGGATATACACCACCTGAAAGAGCTTTACCAAGAATTAACACATCAGGTCGGACATTTTCATGATCACAGGCTAACAGCTTTCCGGTTCGGGCCAGTCCGGTTTGCACTTCATCGGCGATAAACAATACATTGTGTTTCTTACACAGCGTTGCACAGGTACTAAGATACCCTTCGTCGGGAACTCTTGCTCCTGCTTCACCCTGGATGGGCTCCACCAGAAATCCGGCAATAGTTGGATCTTCTTCTAACACCTTTTTCAAGGCGGTTGAGTCGTTGTAGGGTATGGTGATGAATCCCGGAGTCCTAGGTCCGTAGTTAGTATAGGCATCAGGATCAGTAGAGAATGAAACGATAGTGGTAGTGCGTCCATGAAAATTTTGTTCGCAGACAACGATTTTTGCCTGATCGGCTGGTATCCCTTTACGTTCGTATCCCCACTTACGACATAATTTCAATGCTGTTTCCACAGCTTCAGCACCCGTATTCATTGGCAATACTTTTTCGTAACCAAAATAGTTGGTGATATATGCTTCATATTCTCCGAGCCGGTCGTTGTAAAATGCCCGGGATGTAAGACTCAGTCGGGTGGATTGCCGGATCAGTGCGTCGACGATCTTTGGGTGACCGTGTCCCTGGTTAACAGCAGAATAAGCTGACAGAAAATCATAATAGCGCTTTTTGTCCGTATCCCAGACATATACACCTTTTCCTTCACTCAGAACGACAGGTAAAGGGTGGTAATTATGAGCCCCGTACTTGTTCTCCAGCTTCATTAATTCAGCTGCACTTTTCTTAGTTACTTCCATATTAATACATTTTTTAAAATAATTCAGCAATCATACACCTTACGCTTCCACCTCCATATTTTTCAATGGTAGGTACGGGGCAAACAATTAGATCATTATAAGAGCTTAATTGTCGTAGCTGGATAGAGGTCAGCGATTCGTAGGCTGTTGCTGATAGAATAAGTTTTAATTTTCCGTGTTTATTCTTTACCTGCAACATATTTCCAGCAAAGCAGTTGAGTTGATGTTCCGTCAACTCAATAATTGTCTTTTTACTTTGCCGGAGGGAGTTTATAACAGTATCACGTTCTTTTACATCATCGATACTTTCCATGCAAATAACTGCATATTGTTCTGCAATGCACATCATCACGTTAGTATGATAAATGGGCAGTCGTTTGGACTCTACCTGCTGGTTGGCCGTAAAACTGACAGCCTTATATCCCATGTTTGTGCAAAAAACATCAAGAACTTCCTGAGAGGTCCGCCCTGATAGTGCTGCATATGCAATCTTATTGCATCGATCAAGGACCATGCTACCGGTCCCTTCAAGAAAAAGCTGATGGAGTTCGAAGGCTGTTAGGTCCATTATATCAGGATAGTTAAATCCTTCCCCGGAGAGTTGATCCAGCACTGCTTTTTTTCTTTCGTTTCTACGGTTCGCGGCATACATAGGGTAAACTACTGCTGAACCACTGGGGTGAAAGGATATCCAATTGTTTGGGAAGATTGAGTCGGGAGTATGTGGTGAGAGGGTATCGGAGAGAACTACTACCCGAATATCTTCAGTACGTATTTTATTAACCATGACTGTGAACTCCTCCAGAGCCAATGCTTGAATTTTTGCCGGATCTTTATCTGCTTCCTGCTGAAAGAAGTTGTTTGCTGCAGTTTCGGCATTAAAGCCAAAGGCCACAGGTTGAATCATAAGCAAAGAGTTGGTTGTTGTCATAGGTGTAATCAGTCATTTAAACGAACCAGTGGGAGAGTAGAACACCTGAACAATCCACCCATTTTGGAGATTTCAGCATAAGGGACTTGTTCTACTGTAAGGCCCCATTCTTCCTGCATATGTCGGTTCAATCGGTGGAAATTACGTTCAGAAACAACAACCTGAGGTGAAATAGAAAAAACGTTAGAATTCATATTGTACATTTCTTCCCTGGTAAGTTCGAATATATTTTCTTTGCCAAACAGATCTACTATCAGCTGAAAATCTTCTGGTTTACTGAAACCCCCTTCATAAATGATTGCTTTGTCTTTCCCAATTGGCATAAAAGTACAATCCAGGTGAAGAATTCCCTGCCTGGGATTTGTATCGTGTTTGATTAATTCCAGTGGGATTAGTTCCTTTTCCGGGAAAAGCTCTTTTAAAAAGTGGAAAGCATAAGCATTTGTACGGGCAGTTTTATAGTTGGTATAATCGCTCTCAGTGTATAATCCTACAAATACTTTATTAGCGTATAAAACAACATCTCCTCCTTCAACATGTGCTTTTTCTGGTAAGTTATAAATTTTGTTGAAGGCTATTTGATCGTAGACCACTTCGTAGGCCTCCTTCTCATCTTCGCGGTCCGGGATAATGTTTGAATTAATTATTTTATCATCAATCACAAAGGCTACATCTCGTGCAAACACCTGGTTACATTGTTCCAGAGTCCAGGGCCGGAATACCTGCACGTCGTACTTACGTAATACTTTTTCAAAAGCCGACATTTCTTTGTATACATCTTCTTCGGATGGATACACTCCTTTTATAACTGATTCGTATGACTTAGCATCATATGTTTTTTCGGGAGTGGGGGCTGGTCCCATAGATCCGGGTTGACCGAGTACAACAGTCCGCAACGTGGATGTTTCGCTTGTAATATTGAGTTGCATAAGTCATGAGTTTTGGCAAAGATACATTAACTTATGAGCTTTCTCAACCTTATAGCTTTAAAAAATGATTAAAAAATACATATTTAATCAACAAAAGCCATTCTACCTGAATGTATATCGTTTTTGTGAAATGTAACTAATCATAGTAGCCAGCAGGGTAATAGCCATTTTTGAAGGAGTAGGGTACCAGCCTATGGTGTCGACCAGTAGTTTAAGACCGAAATAGTTAAGTGATAGATTTCCGGCTACTACCATACCATAACGTACAAGCTGAACGCGGCCTTTTAGATCGGAAGTGCTGAAAGTCACATATTTCTGGAGTAAAAAGCCAGACATAAAACTGATGGGAAATGTAAATGCAAGCGCTGCAATATGAGGACTAAGAGTAACTATTCCCAGGTGTACCAGTCGGTGTTGAATTACAAAGTTGTAAAGGAAAAAATAGAGAACCCAGTCGAAGACAAGATTGGCCATCCCGGTTACCCCATATCTGAAAAGCTGAACAGACATGTATTTTCTGAATGGAGGATAAAAAAAATCGATAATGGAACGGATTCCCTTACCTCCTGCTTTCAGTATTTTACGCATGGAATAGCTCGTTTTAAAAAAAATGATTACTTTTGTGCATCGATTGCCTGATGTGCAAAGATACGTAATATTCTCAAATTATTCCAAATCCGCTATGCCTGACGACTACCACCAGCATGATAAAAGTAAGAGCCAAGAAATACTTGGGGCAGCACTTCCTGAAGGATTTGGAAGTTGCCCGCCACATTGCTGAAAGTTTACAACTGACAGCACAATCTGACGTACTTGAGATCGGCCCGGGAATGGGTGTACTGACCCGCTTCCTGCTGGAGCGAACTGAATGCAATCTGTCAGTGGTTGAAATTGATACAGAATCTGTAGCATACCTCCAACAACATTTTAAAGAGTTGAAAATAATTGAAGCTGACTTTCTGAAGTTAAAGCTTTCAGATTATTACACAGGTCCTGTACATCTAATAGGTAATTTACCCTACAATATCTCCAGTCAGATTTTCTTTAAAATGCTTGACAACAGGGAGCAAATTCCTCAACTTGTCTGTATGATACAGAAAGAAGTTGCTGAGCGAATGGCTGCCAGGCATGGGAATAAAACCTATGGCATACTGTCTGTTTTAATGCAGGCTTTCTATTCTATCGACTATCTTTTTACCGTTCATGAACATGTGTTTGACCCTCCTCCTAAGGTCAAATCGGCTGTTATTCGCCTTGTTCGAAATGATGTCAAATCGCTTGGTTGTGATGAACAACTTTTCAAAACTGTGGTGAAGACAGCCTTCAATCAACGTCGCAAAACAATGCGCAATTCGCTCAAGCCTCTTGTTGGCAAGGATCATCCAATGTATGAAGATCCATTGTTTAACTTGCGTCCCGAGCAGTTAGATGTAGCAGGTTTTGTGGATCTTACCAACAGGGTGAAGTTGGCAATGAATGAGTAATAATCACGGCCTTTTACAGGCTATAGTAAAAATGAAACTATGGCGGAACTCAGACTTTTTTACCAGGAAGAAGGTAAAATCAAAATATCAAAATCACTTGACATCCTCAAAAAGGTAAACATGAAGGATGTGCTGTGGATCGACCTCATTGATGTGTCGGATGCAGTAGAAACAGAGTTGGAGCAATTTCTGAAAATCTATATTCAGGAAGACGAAGAAATTGAAGAAATCGAGTTGAGCTCGAGATACATTCAAACAGAAGACAGCATAGTTGCAAATTCCAATTTTCTTCAGGACAACTTCCAAATGCAACCGGTATCCTTCATTTTGAAGAATGGGATACTTGTATCGGTCCGGGATGTTGAACTACGGTCTTTCAACGAAACTGTGAAAAAGATTTACGCGGATACCCGGAGTTATACTTCCGGATTCCAAATACTTGTAGCGCTACTTGAAACCAGGGTTGAATACGATGCCGATATGATTGAGGATATCACAGAACAGATTACGACCCTCAGTAAAACCTTAAATACGGAAGATGATTTAAGTCAGGAGATACTTATGAGTATTAAAGACTTGCAGGAAAAAGTGATGATAATCCGTCAGAATATTATTGATAAACAGAGGGTGGTTTCCAATATGTTGAAATCCAACTTATTCCCGCATGATGTTTTGCCCCGTCTGACGATGATTATAAAAGACATCAACTCCTTGTTCGAGTATACCCGTTTTGGTTTCGACCGACTTGATTATCTACAGGATACTTTTCTTGGTTTGGTAAACATTCAACAGAACAAGATTATAAAAATATTTACTGTGGTTTCGGTAATTTTCATGCCACCCACACTGATAGCCAGTATGTATGGCATGAATTTCACGTTTATGCCTGAATTGAACTGGAAGTATGGTTATCCGTTCTCTATCCTGCTGATGATTAGTTTTGCAATTGGAGTACTTTGGTTTTTTAAACGAAGAAAATGGTTATAAATTTACCAATTGTCGCTTCTGAAAGAAGATACCGGCAAGCCATCGATTCCAAATAAGTCGCCTACAACAAAGTTTTCGAAAGCATAACGTACTGCAACAGGGTTTGTTACCTGCTCGCTACTTACGATAACTCTGGAGCCACTAATTCTTGCCTTTGCAGGGTAAAACACTTTGTCTTCGCCTGCAATGGTAAATAAGTGCGACACAAAATCTTTACTACATACACCACGTGGAGCGTTGTCAAAATGTACAGTGACAGTGTTGTCCTTTATTTCTATTGATTTATATACAGGACTATCACCTGTTATACCGGCAAAATTATAATGATTGGCCAGAGCTAATAGCGCAAGTCGTTCACCGGCCTCACGTTTCTTTGCCGGATGGATGGTTGGAAACTCACCGATGTCCATTAGTACGGCCATTCCTGTATTCTCTACTGTTTGTGAAGCCTTTAACTGAGCTTCTCTCAGATAGGCTGACTGTTCATCTTCTCTGTATCTGTAGGGAGCAATCTGACAAAAGAAAAACGGCATGTCAGGTTGGTTCCATGTTTTTCGCCACCCATTAACCATAGCTCCGAAAAGTTCAGCATATTCGTTTGCATTATTCACGTTACTCTCACCCTGATACCATATAACTCCACGGATTGCCATGCCTGTCAAAGGATGTATCATCGCCTGATAAAGGTATAAAGGTAATTTGTTTGGGGATTTAACATTTTCAGATTCGACAGGTAGTGCTGTACCCGGAAATTCAGTCAGCATTTCGCTGTTCATCCATGATTCAATTTTAGAACCACCCCACGAACTGTTTATAAGACCGATTGGTATATCTAAAATTTCGTTGAGTAACCTTCCGAAGTAATAACCAGTTGCGCTGAAATTACCAACGCTTACCGGCATGGCCTCTTCCCATCTACCGGTTACTGTGTTAAGAGGAGTCAGGCTGTGATTCTTTTTTACTGTGAAAAGACGAATCTTTTTATTTTCGCTGCGGATTATATCCATTGTGGAGCCTTCTACAGGTTGACTGGTATAGCCTTTCATGGTCATTTCCATGTTACTTTGCCCCGAACAAAGCCATACATCTCCACTCATAACATTATTAATTGTCATTGGTTTTCCATCACTAATTACGATGGTGTATGGACCACCTGCTTTAGGAGTGTTGATTGAAAGTTCCCAGTTTCCATCAACATCAGAAGTTGTAGTGTATCGCTTTAAGTTCCAGCTTGTAACAAGGTTTACCTTTTTTTGTGCCTCCGCTTTACCCCAAATCTTTGTAGTTGTTTCGCGTTGAATGACCATGTCGTTTGCAAAAAACGGAGGGAGTTGAATTTCCGCTTTTAGTGCTGAGGTAATTCCTGAAAGCAGGAACATGCCTAAGAAAATAGTTTTTTTCATGTTGAATATAATTTAATGCATACAAAAGTAAAGTATTATTTACTTTTCAGCAATTTTCACGCTAATACCTTTGAATGTTTGCCAACCTGCAGCATCGGTAAGCCTGACCATAAAATGGTACAACCCGACATCTACTCCCTGTGGAATCGGGATGGTAACTGTTGCTGTATAACTTTTAAGTCCTGATGGGATTGTATAGTTTTCAATCCACCTAAATGGGGAAACAGGTGTTTTTTCCTCTTCTTCTCCTTCTTCCTCACAATGCTCAGCATCTGTGCTGTGTGTGTGATGATCGAAATTGTGGTGCATTTCAATACTAAAGGATCCTAATTCAATATTGTCTGTAAATACTGCGTTGAATTCAAGTGGCTCGCCCCTGAAAATGGTAATGCAGTTTTGTGGTGATGCATCAATAGCTGTCATATCAATAACCGGAGATTCATCATCATAGTCGTCCGACATCTTCTCGCAAGCTGTGAAACTTAGCGTAAAAAGTAGTGCCAATAATAAAACTTTGTTCATTTGATTTGGATTATTAAAGTGGGAAATTGAGTGATATAAAAAGATTACGTCCAGGACCAGGAACTTCAATTAACCTGTAAAAGCTGGTATGATCGTAATATTTTACGTTGAATATGTTTTTAAACTGTAGTGAGAGTTCAACGTGTAGATTTTCCAATTTGACTGTACCTCCTGCCCGTAAATTCACAAGTTGATATCCGGGTGTTTTCTTTTCGGGAGGTACGATTCTGTTTTGATCAGCAGTAAATTGTAAGTCAATCCCAGTGTAAAAATTGGGGAGCCATCCCTTTAAATTTTGTTCAAAACTAAAGCCGGTAGTAGCGCTGAAAGGAGGTGTGAAGGGTAGGGTATAGCCTTTTTTTTCTCCGGATAACTGAACAGACCAGATATATTCTATATCCATGTTCCAGCTCAACTCATTCGTCATTTTTACACTAGCTGAAAGCTCACCTCCGCTCCGGAACACCTGACTTTGCCGGTGATAAAAAATTTGTTGTGCTTCGTAATACTGAGCTGTGGGATTAAGGTAAATATAATTGGGGAAGTAATTAATAAAGGTGCTTAGATGAACTTCCCAGCGAGGTTTGATAAGGTCGAGTCCAAGGTCTAGTTGATAGGATTCTTCTGCATTCAAAGTTGAGTCTCCTTTTTCATACCTAAACATATGGTAGTTCAAACCATTTGACGACAGTTCTTTTGCATTTGGCATTCGAAAACTCTTACCAGCATTCATTTTTAATTGTAAGGGGCCGTTTAAAAAAGTTGTTCCAATGGCCCAGCTTATAGAGTGATAGTTTCTGTTCAATCGCCAGGCCCGTTCTAATCGAACCGGAACTTCATTTACCGGTGTTGAATACCAATCTTTATAATCTGCTGTCGAAATACTTCCAACATCATATCGGAGCCCGGTAGAGATTAACCAATGGTTAGAGATTTCAATTTTATCAACAATGTATAATCCAGCACTCATGCTCGAATAGTCAGGCATGATAAAACCCCATCCACTCCGGATGTTTTTTTGAAATTCAGCGCTTAATCCGGTTTTTAGTTCGTGGTGTTCCAGTGAATGTATACTTGTGGACGCATGCAGTGAAGCAGCATGTTTTGAGAATTGTCGTTCCAGGGTGTCGGGAGGAAGTGGCATATAACCGTGTGGTACAGGTTCTGAAAACTCTTTCCGTAGGTTGTGTTGATAACCGATATCTAATCTGAATTCAGCAAGGTTAGTTGTTCGATAAGAGTTGCTCATAATTTTTATATGATTTACCTGCTGAGAAGGGATATCGATGTCGCGATCCGACTCATCGTAAGGTATCAGAGAAGAACGTATTTCGAGACCGTGAGCATTTGCAAAAAAACCACTTTTCATAAAAACATTGCTCAGGGTCAGGTGAGAGGCGCTGTTTGTGCCCTGATATCCTACTGTTGTGCTTGCACTGGCCTCAAAGCCGGCAGTGTTGCGTAGTTGCTGGTTGTGCAGGCGGAAATAATAGGACATATATTCAATACTGTCAGCAGGTACCCGATAATCAGAATAGGACTTGCCACTCAAACGGGCTTTCCAATACCAGTTTTCATTGCGTTGGAATAAATTTGTTGAAAAACCATATAATTTGTTGTTTGTGGCTGATCTGACTTCAACATTACCACCTTTGCTGTTGCGAACCGGTACTGCTAATTGCCTTAAATCAATTACACCAACTATTGCATTTGATCCATACATGAGCGATGCCGGACCTTTAATGATTTCTATGCGTTCCACACTATGCTGATCAATTTCAAGTCCATGGTCGTGCCCCCATTCCTGGCCCTCATGTTTTAGTCCGTTTTCAGCAACAACCACCCGATTAAACCCTAAACCCCGGATTACGGGTTTTGAATTACCGGATCCAATATCCATAGAGCTAATTCCCGGGAGTTTACTGAGAGTTTGCATGAGACTGCCTGATTCGTTTTTTGTTAAAAACGATTGATCGACAAATGTATAGCTGGTTGTAACTTCCCGTTGACGTTCTTTTGTAAATTCAGAGATGTTCACTTCCTGTAGCTCATGCACAGAAGAGTGAAGCCTTATTTGTAGTTGTTGATAATTTAAGAGGTGAATTTTTTTGTTGAATTTTTCGAACCCCAGAAAGGAAACTTCAAGGATATACCAACCTACAGGGATATTAGCAAGTATAAATTCGCCATTTTCATCAGTAACTGTTCCGTGTTTTTCAACATTGAGGGTAACAGTAGCTCCTGGTAAAGGAATGTTCTGTTCGTCCAAAACAATGCCTTTAAGTCCGGCATTGTTTTGGGCAAACATAATTAATGACAAAAAAGAAAAAAGCAATAGGAGTATCTTACGCATGATTCCCGGGCGTACATAGATTACAATATCCCTTTATAACTACCTCACAATCTGTCATAGAAAATCCTTCGGGCAAAGGGTATGAATGTGCCGGGATTGCATCCAGACAAATTGTTTGGCCACAATTCTTACAATAGAAATGAACGTGGTTTTCAGAATGCTGATGCTCTTTCTCTTTCCCGCAACAATTCAAGGCATATTTAACGAGCGTATTATCTATTACTATGCGATGAATTATACCCGAATCAGCCAATGTCTGTACATTACGATAAAACGTGATGCGGTCATACTGTTCATGCATCCGATCTCGTATTTCGTTTTCAGAAAGTGGAAGATTACTGCTTTGGAGAGCCTGGATTAAGGCTAACCTTGATAAGGTTTTCTTTACATCATGTTGATAGAGAATATCGCTGGCCTTCATTGCGTTTTTGAATCTTTGTATTAAATGAAACAATGTTGCAAATATAGGCCATAAAACGAAGCGAATCCAAATAAATTAATTATTTTAAAGATTAGAAGTGCTCTTTTAATTATCCTTCATGTGGCATCCCTTCGTAATGCACAATATGCTGAGGTAGTCCGGCAAAATGAAAGCTGTGATTCCGGTGATCACGTTCGTCAAGGCCAATTCGTCGAAATATATCAGCCCAGTTTGTTAGTTCCGGAGCATATTCGAGTGCTACATGATTAGTGACTAATTCTCTTTCCCATTGAGGATTATCATCTACCATGCCAGCATAAATATGTTCTGCATGGTCTTCAAATTCAGCATTAAAACGAAAACCCGCTTTGATATTGGTCCATGCAAGGAGTTTGCTCAATAGAATGTAAAGTGTTGTAACTATTACTACTATCGGTGTGGAAAGAAACCAGGGATCCTTCAATCCATCTTCTTTCATTTTTTCCTGTATTACCAACAAATGCATGTATTCATTATCCTGAGCTGATCTTCCCCATTCAATAATATCGCGCGACCAGTTTACTTTTTTACGCTTATGATACTGGTATGTTAACCGTAGGTAATGCCTTATTTCCCATTCACGATAGGGTATACATGCAAGAATTTCCAGAAGTTTTGCTTTAGCTAAAGTGTCTTGCTTCCCTGCAGCAAGATCCATTACTGAGAAGAAAAAACGAGCCGATGCACTGTATTTAAGAGGAGGTCGGTTTAATGATTGTTTCTGTTCTTTTTGTAGATCTATAACCATGAAAAAATGATTTATTTAAAGTAATTCAAAATAGTTTGTTTGCCCAACTGTAACGACAGAACTGCTTCTTTTGTTGAATGGTTTTGGTTAATTAAATAAAAAATTCCGCAATCAGGGAGGTTGGTGTTAAGTCGGATAAAATCATTAAATTTGCGACTTAAAAAACAAAGCAATCCTATGTTATTTAATTCGTTTGACTTCGCTGTTTTTCTTCCACTGGTATATATGCTTTATTGGTTGTTGTTTCAAAAGAACCCGGGGATTAGAAATCTGTTTCTTCTGACAGTCAGTTATGTGTTTTATGGATTTTGGGATTGGCGGTTCCTTTCCCTGATACTGATCAGTTCTTTAATGGATTTTTATCTTGCTCTTAAGATTGCTAACACCAGTGCAGAGTTGCACAAAAAACGAAAGTCATTATTGATACTTAGTTTCGTTCTTAACCTTGGGTTTCTTGGTTTTTTTAAGTATTACAATTTTTTTGTTGAAAGCTTTATCGCATCATTCGCCCTTTTCGGGAAAGAATTCACCTATTCACCTTTAAGTATTATTCTCCCTGTAGGAATTAGTTTTTATACTTTTCAGTCGTTAAGTTATACACTTGATGTATATTATAAAAAGATGGAACCAACCCGTAAGTTGGTTAATTTCTTAGCATTTGTAAGTTTTTTTCCGCAATTGGTTGCCGGGCCGATAGAACGTGCCAGAAAATTGTTGCCACAGTTTGATGAACTCAAGCAATTCGACTACCAGGCTGCACGAAGTGGTTTATTGCTTTTGTTGTTTGGTTTATTCAAGAAAATAGTGATTGCTGACCGATTAGCTATTTATATAAATCAGACTTACGGTTCTATTGAAGAAGCAAAGGGAATTGCTATGTTACTTGGTGTAATATTCTTTGCATTCCAGTTATACCTGGATTTTTCAGCTTATTCAGATATCGCAATTGGTACTGCAAGGATGTTTGGGTTTAAATTAACTACCAACTTCAGGCGACCTTATCTTTCAACCTCTTTCTCGGGTTTTTGGAAACGTTGGCATATTACCTTATCGAGTTGGTTTCAGGATTATATTTACATTCCATTAGGAGGAAACCGGCTTGGAAATAAAAGAAGAATAATCAACCTTTTAATAGTTTTCTTTTTAAGCGGACTTTGGCATGGTGCTTCGTGGAATTTTGTTATTTGGGGATTAATCAATGGTTTGTTTTTGGTTGTATTGGATCCGTTGTTTAGACTGGAGAAACCAGCTGGTATGTTTAAAACGATAATGTCATCTCTGTTGGTTTTTGCAGGATGGGCCCTGTCATTGGTTTTCTTCAGAGCGCCGACTTTCCCTGATGCCCTTCATGTTTTTTCTCAGCTTGGATTAGCAAACAGTGATGCCCTTTATAACTTTGGTCTTAACAGTCGGGAGTTATCTTTTGCTCTGTTTATGGTACTCGGAATAATGCTTTATGAGGTTCTAGGCGAAAAATACGGAGAGCGAATCCTGGAGCGTTTTTATACATCATCAGTTGTTGTTAGATGGGGATTCTACCTGATAATGACCTTAAGTATAATCTATTTAGGTTCATACGGAGCGGCCAATGACAATAGCTTTATTTATTTTCAGTTTTAAGATATGAGAAAGAAACATACTATACCATCAAAGAAACAGGGTGAAATTGACAATAAGCCCCCGACACACCGTCGGTTTATTTTGAAATTTGTGCTATTCTCGTCAATTGTTGCGTTGGTAATCTTCTATACGGATGTTAAAGGGTATTTTAACCCCGATTATACTAATGATCATACCAGGCGTAAATGGAACGCCTATTACGAGTTTACTAAAAAGAATCCTGTGGATGTAGTGTTGGTTGGCAATTCACACTTGTATACTGGTGTAAGTCCGGAACATTTATCGAACACCTTAGGAGCTAATTGTTTTATTTTAGCATCACCGGGAACTACGATGACAGATACCTACTACAGTTTGAAAGAAGCTATAAAAGTCAGAAAGCCAAAGCTTGCCGTCGTAGAAACATTTACTTTAAATGATTATGATTCTCATGACCTGGCTCCCGGTACTTTATCAGAACAGTTTAAAAGTTTCTCTGCCAGAAAAGACCTTTATATTAAGTTAACTTCAACTCCTGTGCTTTTCAGCTCAGACCATTATACAGCTGCATGGTCTAACACTATCAGAAATCACAGTTTTATTTTTACTGATACTGCCCAGATAAGAAGAAACAGAACGCTAAGCAATATAAAAGCTCTTCCTGAAAGTAGCTTATACCTGGGGCGTTTCATACGCTTCACTTCCGGAATAGAAGATAGTACTTTGGTTAAGTACGAACGTGAGGGTTTTAAGGCCTATGAATATTCAAAGCATATGCCAAGTGAAGAGGCCCTCCTCTTTTTACGAAAAACCATCCAGTTGTGCAAAGAGAACGATGTCAAACTTGTATTCCTGACGTTGCCGATGTATTACAAACATGTTCATGATTATGTCGGGTTTAAAGATATTGTTGGCCAAATTATTGATGGTGATGCTCCCTGGATTGATATGCAACTGCCATACGATACATTAGCATTTAATCCGGAATGTTTTGAGAATACAGTTGCTGAAAACCAGCATATGACCTATTATGGTTCACTTGTTGCGGCGTATAAGTTGGCCGGGTATATCCAACAAGTATTTCCGGCTGCTGTTCCGGATCGTTCTAAAGATAATCGGTGGAAACAACTTTTTTACGGGTCGGATGGTTATTTTGAAAACCACTCACCTGAATCGGATGGAGTAAGTAAGGTTTTATTGTCCAATTCAAACTTAGAAAATGGAACGAAAATTAAAGAGTTGATTTATGTTCCATCACAAGGGGCAGCAAGACTTCTTCTTAAAGTCGAACGTCAAGATTCCCTGGCGTCGACAGCTATTAAAGCGCTGGTGAGTCTTGAGGTTGAAGTTGATAACAAAACGCTAAACATCCCGATGGAATTAATTCAATCTCCTGCTATTCAACCTGCCGGACATAGCGTTTTTATGTCGGAATATTTTGATCCACGTGTGGTTATTACACGGGTTAATGGGGTAATCATCAAATGAAACAATTAAAATCAGTGAACAATATTAAACACCAACAAATGATGAAAAAGCTATCGATAACAGCGCTTTCACTGTTTTTTCTTTTGCTAGTGTCTTGTAATTCTCCACAATGGATGGCAAGTGAAGCCATCGGAACAAAAATTGCACTCGATAGTAAAGCAGAACCGCTTGCTGATACCGGATTCCAGGAAATGCTTCAGCCATTCAAACAACAACTGGATGTTCAAATGAATGAAGTGATTGGGCATGCAGAAACGGATATGCGTGCTCACAAACCTGAGAGTCTTCTCTCAAATTGGAGTGCAGATGTTTACAGAGTTGCTGCTTCTGAGTACCTGGGTCAGCAGGTTGATGTAGCTATTGTTAACTTAGGAGGGTTGCGGACCCATATTACAGCTGGTCCGATCAGAGTTCGTAAAGTATATGAACTAATGCCTTTTGAGAATGAGCTGGTGATACTTTGGCTAAGAGGAGAAGATATTGAAGAACTGTTGCATTATTTTGCACGAATAGGTGGTCAGGGAGTTGGAGGTATACGAATGGTTATAAAAGAAGACAAAGCAACTGCTGTTGAAATAGCAGGTGAACCATTGGACAGAAATCGTGTTTACACAGTGGCGACCAATGATTACCTTGCTGAAGGGAATGACTATATGCCTCAATTAACCCGGCATAGTAAACGAATAAATACCCGTATTTTAGTTCGTGACATGTTTATGAACTATATATTGAAAGAAAACGAAGCAGGTCGAACAATTAACGCAGCATTAGAAGGAAGGATCATACATCATGAAGAATAAATATTTACTACTTCTTGTTTTACTACTTTGTTTAGTAGGTACTACAACTGGTCAGAAAACGCAACCTTTAGTTATTTTACATACAAACGACACGCACAGTCAGATTGAACCAACCGATTCTGATGCTTCCAGAAATCCGGATATGGGAGGCTATGCACGGCGGCTTGGGGTAATAAACTCAATACGGAGTCAGGAAGAGAATGTGCTGTTGGTTGATGCAGGTGATTTCTCACAGGGGACTCCTTATTACAATTTTTTCAGTGGAAGAGTGGAGGTAAAAGGGTATAACATGATGCAATATGATGCGCTTACACTGGGAAATCACGAATTTGATAATGGAATGGATTCGTTATCAGCCATTCTTTCCCTCAAAAACTTTCCAGTAGTAGTATCAAATTACGAGGTTTCCGAATCAAAAATAAAGGACTTTGTAAAGCCATGGTTTATTGTTAAGAAAGGGAAATTACGCATAGGAATACTGGGTTTAGGAGTAAACCCTAAGGGATTGGTTATGGAAAAGAACTACGAGGGAATCAATTACAAAGATCCTGTGGAAACTGCTGTGGAGGTTTCTGACTTTTTAAAGAATAAGAAAAAGTGTGACGTCATTGTTTGTTTGTCACATTTAGGTTCCGATTCAACATCACTGGCAGTCAATGATTTCACAATAGCAAGAGCGACAAGATATATAGATGTGATCATTGGTGGCCACTCACATTCTATGCTTGAAAATGTGAAGACAACAAATGCTGCAGGTAACAAGGTCGTTATAGCCCAAATGGCTAAGAGCGGACTTTATCTGGGTAGAATTGATCTGGAGTTTACCCGAAAATAGTTACCTTTGCATTCCTGACAACGAATAAGACATGTTAAAACAAACCTTAGAACAAAAACTTCAACAGAAACTCTCACCTGCGCAAATACAGGTGATTAAGATGCTCGAGGTACCTACCCTTGAGCTTGAAGAACGTATTCGTCAGGAATTGGAAGAAAATCCGGCATTGGAGGAAGGCCCTGAATTAAAGGATGAGGAGTCGTTTCAGGAAGACGAGTTAAACGACGATGGGGGCAATAATGATGATATGGAGCTGGATGAATATATGATGGACGATGATATACCGGATTATCGCCTTAAAACTAATAATGTATCTAAGGACGACAAGCGGGAAGATATTCCATTTTCGATAGGGAAGACCTTTCATGAACATCTGATTGAACAACTCGGATTGCAAAATATCTCTGAACATAAACGATTAATTTCTGAATATGTAATAGGAAATATTGACGATGAAGGTTATTTGCGACGTGAAGTAGAGTCGATGGTTGATGATATAGTTTTTCAGGCAGGAATCCACACTGATGAAAAGGAGATTGAAGATATCATCGCAATGGTTCAGGAGTTTGATCCAGCCGGCGTTGGTGCTTCGTCACTTCAGGAGTGCCTCGCATTACAACTGGAACGTAAAACTTATCGTAAGGAGGTAGATGTTGCCCTGAAGATAATCCAACAATACTTTGATGAGTTTTCTAAAAAACATTATGATAAGATAATTAAATACTTAGATATTACAGAAGATGACTTACGGGATGCTATAACTGAGATTTCACATTTAAATCCTAAACCGGGAAATGCCTGGGGAGGAAACCTGCTGGAAAAATCAATGTCGATTGTAATTCCTGATTTCATTCTGGAAAACGACGAAGGAAGTTTGCGGGTACATTTAAACGATAGTAATGTTCCTGAACTTAGAGTAAGTACTGCCTACAATACTCTTTTTCAAACCTATAATGACCAGAAGGATGAAAAAAATACAGCATTAAAGGATGCAGTAGTTTTTGCAAAACAAAAAATTGATTCTGCCCGATGGTTTATTGATGCCATAAAACAGCGCCATCAAACTTTGCTTACTACTATGCAGGCCATTATTCATTTTCAAAAAGAATTCTTTATTGAGGGTGATGATGTGTATTTGAAACCGATGATATTAAAAGACATTGCTGATATTACCGGTTTTGATATATCGACCATTTCGCGTGTTAGTAACAGTAAATACATTCAAACTGAGTTTGGCGTGTATCCATTGAAGTATTTCTTTTCCGAGTCGATGACTAACGACTCCGGTGAAGAAGTTTCAACAAGAGAGATAAAGAAGATATTACAGGAATGTGTGGAAAATGAGGATAAACGCAAACCATTAAATGATGATGCGTTGGCCGAGGTCCTTAAAATAAAGGGGTATCCAATTGCACGACGCACAGTGGCCAAGTATCGTGAGCAATTAAACATACCCGTTGCGAGGCTGCGTAAGGAACTATAAAAAAAAGAGAAGTATGCTCAAATTTCACAAAGTAGTTTCGTTTGTTTTACAACCCTTACTGATGCCCTCGATAGGAGTTATCCTGTTGGTATTAAGCCCGCTGGGTATGTATTTCACTGTAACCTGGAAATGGTTTGCAGTAATCGGGACTTTTTTATTTACTGCCCTATTACCTGCAACTCCAATTTTAATGATGCTGCGTAATGGTCAGATTAAAGATTTGTATATATCAAAAAGAGAACAACGCACAATGCCTTATTTGTTCTCATTGGTAGCCTATATTTTCTGGACACTCTTTATGTGGAGGATATTAAAAATGCCGCTTTTCCTGGTTCTGATGGGAGTGGGTTCTACTTTATCCATTATTGCAATAACACTAATTAACTCCAGGTGGAAGATAAGTGCCCACTTATCTGGTATTGGTGGGTTAAGTGGCGGTGTCTTCGGTTACTCTTACATAATGGGGATTAATCCATTGGGATTACTTATTTTGTTACTATCATTGTCGGCGCTGACAGCTTTAGCGCGTATTGAACTAAAGGCACACACACCGGGTCAAACCCTGGCTGGATTTTCGGTCGGATTTCTTCTGGTGTTCCTGCCTCCTGTATTGATGCTTATACTGAGTAAATAACTATATAATAAAACAATAAAAAATGATTACAGCAGACCAACTTAAAGATGTGTTGGAGCGCGAGGATGCGCTAAGGAGGTATCTTTGACGTCGATACTAAATTAATACAAATAGAAGAAGAAGAAATCAGAACTCAGGCTCCCGGTTTTTGGGATGATGCCAAAGCTGCTGAAGTTCAGATGAAGAAGGTGAAAGACTTACGCAAGTGGGTTGAAAGTTACAACGAAGTAAAAGCCGCAGCTGATGAACTTCAACTGGCTTATGATTTTTATCGCGAAGAAGCTGTCACAGAAGAAGAAGTAGATACAGCTTACCAGCATACACTCGAACTTATCGAAACGCTGGAAATGAAGAATATGCTTTCCAAAGAGGAAGATAAGCTGGGTGCAGTTGTTAAGATTGTTGCCGGAGCCGGAGGCACTGAAGCTCAGGATTGGGCAGATATGCTTTTTCGGATGTATCAGCGCTGGGCAGAGCGACAAGGCTATAAATGTGAGATCACTAACTATCAGGAAGGTGATGAGGCCGGAATTAAAACAGTGACTTTGCAAATAGAGGGAGAAATGGCCTACGGGTATCTAAAATCAGAAAATGGCGTACACCGTCTTGTGAGGGTTTCACCATTTAATGCTCAGGGTAAACGTATGACTTCCTTTAGTTCGGTCTTCGTAGTTCCTTTGGTTGATGATACAATTGAAATTGAAATTAATCAGGGGAATCTGAGTTGGGATACTTTTCGCTCCGGAGGTGCAGGAGGACAGAATGTAAATAAGGTTGAGACGGGTGTCCGACTCTACTATAAGTTCATTAATCCGGTTACCGGAGAGAAAGACGAGATCATTATCGAAAACACGGAAAGTCGTTCTCAGTTTGGAAATAAAGACAATGCCCTTCGCCTGCTCAAATCTCAGTTATATGAACTGGAACTTGAGAAGCGTCGTGCGGCATCGGCTCAGGTAGAAGCAGGGAAAAGAAAAATTGAATGGGGGTCTCAGATTCGAAGTTATGTTTTCGACGACCGCCGTGTAAAAGATCATCGCACCAATTACCAGACATCTAACGTTAACGCTGTGATGGACGGAGATATTGATGCTTTTATTAAGGCTTACCTTATGGAATTTGAAGCTTAGTGAAATAAACTAAGGAATTTGCGTGGAACCGGAGTTTCAAAACGTATGATCTTCTCTGTGATGGGATGATAGAATTCCAAAATACGGGCATGAAGCGCTACTCGTCCTAACGGGCTGGTTGCGCTTCCGTATTTTTTGTCTCCTGTAATCGGGTGACCGATACTTTGCATATGAACCCGAATCTGGTTTTTGCGCCCGGTTTCAAGGTTTAGTTCAAGGAGTGAATAGCTTTCGTTATGTTTAATCCGTTTGTAGTGTGTTGTTGCTTGTTGGCCCCCGTTGTCTGTATCGCTGGAATGTATTTTCAGGGATTTCTCGTTTTCTGTCAACCAACTCGTTATTGTATCATGTTCCTTTTCGACCACACCATCTACAACGGCTATATAGGATCGCCCTGTAATTGCCGTGTGCCAATTTTGTTGCAGTAAATGTTGAACCTCCCGACTTTTAGCAAACATCAAAATGCCTGAAGTTTCTCTGTCTAAACGATGAACAACGTATATACGATTGCGCTTATTGCTTTTCTGAACATAGTTTTTCAGAATGGAAAAGGCTGTTGTTTCATCTTTAGCACCGGTTATCACTGTAAGTAAGCCCTCTTTCTTTTCGACCACTACAATGGCTTCATCTTCATACAGTATTTTTAGTTTGGGGTGAGTAAGTTCGATGTTACCTCTTGAACTACTGATTTCAACTACATCACCTGTGTTAAGTGCGGTTGAATATAGGGTAACCACCGCACCGTTTACCTGAACCTGGCGGTGTGATAGCAGGGTTTTTACCGCGTTACGTTTCATCCCTCCCATTTTGTCCAGTAAAAAAGTCATCAGTTCGGCTGGTTCCTTAACTGTGATTCGGGTACTACCTCCGACATCCTGAGTCTTACGTTTGAATGGCATAGTTTATAATTTCAGCTTTTTAAGTATATGTTTTGGAATAGCTTCACGATGTACAATAATATTAATGGTCTTGTGCATAACAAAAGATTCGCTTGCATACCAATGTCCTTTATATTTAGATTGAGTACCCCATGAGTTTTTTACACAGTAATATTTAGTGCCATTTTGATCAGTAGCTGTCCCGTAGATTAACATTCCGTGATCATCGGTAGTCTGATAATTATCAAATCCCTGTTGACGTAACTCTTGATTAACTATAATTTCGGGCCGTGGGCCTTCAGCTTTGTAAATTTTTTCTTCAATTTCCTGCTGAGTGAGTCCGAGCCATTTAGCCTGATCGGTTCCCGGCAAGTCTTGCAGATTAATAATCGGATTTAAAGCTACCCCTTTTCTGCTGAACCCTTTTTCACTCACATCCGATGCCCATGCAATTGTGTATCCGTTTGAAATAGCATAATCAAAAATCTGGGCAAACTCATCCAGAGGAATATTCCATGATTCACCCCAGCGCCAGTTGTCGGGGATCTCTAACGCAAACTTTTCATAGAAAGGGTGGTGAGTAAACGAAGTAATTGAAATGTAGTCGTCCATGTTTAATCCGGTCGACTTCAAATACGTAGCAGGAGTGTATTGTTTACCTTCGAAGCTAAACTCAGATGGTAAATCACCGAGGTATGCTTCAGTAATACCCTGAAAGGCCTTCTTCCAGGCAGTTGATAATTTTCTGTTTGGATTCTTAATAATGACATTCAGAAAGGCACGGGTGGATTGCTCCAGTTCACTATGGTTGTGCCGTTGTTCTCCATAGTTTAGCCCTGGTTTAACTTCTTCCGGTACAATGCCGTAATGTTTTAGGACATACATAACATCATGGAAAGACCCACCCTGAGCGTAATTAATCATCCCGTTTGTTCGTACAAATTTATCAGCTTTATCATTATAGGAGTGGTGCACCACAAACATTTCAGATAAATCTGTTTCCGGTTTTCCCATTCTCAACATTTCAGCTTCGAAAAAGGCAAGGCCTGAGAAGCTCCAGCAAGTACCCGTGTTAGCCTGGTTTTTGACCGATGTAATTTTGATTTCTTTAGTTGTCGTAAACTGAAAGCTATCAACAACTGCAGAGTCGACCGGTGATACGGCAACTGATACAGCCGCACTTAATGTAAGCGCGGCTGTTAGTAGAATTTGTTTCATATTACTTTAAAGGTATGTTGGCAAGCGTTTTTACCAGGTAATCCCAAAACTTTTCAACAGTTTCAATATTCACCTTCTCATCAGGTGAATGAGGATAGCGAATAGTTGGACCGAACGAAATCATATCCATATTCGGGTAATTCATTCCAAGTATACCACATTCTAACCCCGCATGAATGATCATTACTTTGGGCGTTTTGCCATAGTTATCTTCATATACCTTCGACATTTCTTTCAGAATCGGAGATTGCAGGTTCGGCTTCCATCCCGGGTATGCGCCACTGAATTCAACTTTTGCCCCTGCCAGTGAAAAGACGCTGTTTACCATTGAAGCTAACTCTTCCTTTCTTGACTCCACAGAGCTGCGAATAAGACATTTACATTCGATGCTTGTGCCGTTAGAATGGACAATCGCAAGGTTGTTGGATGTTTCTATCACAGATGGCAGTTCCGGAATCACGCGGAATACTCCATTAGGACAGGCGGTAACTCCGTTGATAAGATCATCTTGTACTTCTTCGGGGATAAGTCCTGTAGGAAGTTGAGTTACTTCGGCCGAGAGTGAAATAGCATTTTCTACTCCTGCATATTCTTCTGTGAACAATGCTGAATAGTCATCCAGTAAGTCCATTATATCCTGTACCCCATCTTTCGGTACAGTTATAATTGCAAATGCTTCCCGGGGTATTGCGTTACGTAAACTTCCACCCTCAATTGAAGCAAGTCGGGCTTCATATTCAGCTACAGCCTCTTTTAGAAAACGGAACATCAATTTATTGGCGTTTGCACGTTGAAGATGAATGTCAACACCTGAGTGACCTCCTTTAAGACCTTTCAGAACAATTTTCAAAGCAACATCACCTTCCGGGACCGGCACTTCATTATATGCAAACGAAACATTCGCATCAATTCCTCCGGCACACCCTACATAGAGTTCACCTTCGTCTTCTGAGTCCATATTGATCAGTATGTTACCTTTAAGAAAATCGGGTTGGAGTCCGAATGCTCCGTGCATACCGGTTTCTTCATCCACCGTAATAAACATTTCTATGGCCGGATGTTGTATGTCGGTTGATTCGAGGACTGCCATTGCTGCTGCTACTCCAATGCCATTATCAGCTCCTAATGTTGTGTCGTGTGCAGTTACCCAGTCTCCATCCACGTAAGCGTCAATTGGGTCAGTTTCAAAATTATGTGCAACCCCGGAGTTTTTCTGTGGTACCATATCCATGTGTGCCTGAAGAATTACTGCTTTCCGGTTTTCCATCCCGGGGGTAGCTGGTTTACGTACCAAAACATTGCCTGCCTTGTCACGAAGTGTTTCTAGTCCCAGGGATTTGCCAAAATCAGCCAGGAAGGTACCAACCGGTTCAATTTTGCCTGAAGGCCGTGGAATCTGTGTTAAACTGTAAAAATGCTTCCAAAGTAGTTGAGGTGAAAGATTTCTAATATCGTTCATAACTGTAAAGTTTTATGTTTGAATGCAAATATCATCATTTTTCTGCAGATTAAAGAACCTTTACCTGAAAAGAATCCCTAATCAAGGTTAATAAAGAAATAATTCATTAATTACAAGGTTAATTCAAAAAATAGTGGTACTTTTGACGGAAACTTTTAAGTACTAATCCCGCAGGTTTAATGTGTTGATATATAGATTTATACATTCCTGCAATTTAATATATTTATCTATGTCCAGGTATAAATTTGTTACAGCTGACGAGGCTGCTATGCTGGTAAATAATGGTGATGCAGTTGGATTTAGCGGATTTACGCCTGCAGGTTCGCCGAAAGCAGTCCCTACTGCTATTGCAAAACGTGCAGAAGCGATTCATGCGGTTGGTAAAGAGTTTAAAATCGGAGTCTATACAGGTGCATCTACCGGTGATTCGCTGGATGGTGCCCTGGCACGTGCTAATGCAGTTATGTTTCGTACACCCTATCAATCAAATCGTGATTTAAGAGATGCATTAAATACAGATCACGCTCCATATTTTGATATGCATTTATCATCGATTGCACCGCATTTGCGTTTTGGTTTTATGCCCAAGCCGAGAATTGCTGTAATTGAAGCATGTGATTTGAGTGAAGATGGAGAAATTGTATTGACAACTGGTGTAGGTATTTCTCCTACGATTGCACACCTTGCCGACATTATTATTATAGAGCTGAATCGTAAGCATCCCAAAGAGCTCCGTGGAATACATGATATTTTTGAGCCACAGGATCCCCCTTATCGTTTACCCCTAACATTAATGCATCCTGCTGAAAGAATGGGTGATCCTGTTCTGAAAGTAGATCCTTCAAAGATTGCTTGTGTGGTGGAGACCTATCTGGACGATGAAGTTGGGGGATTTGCACCTACCGACGAAGTAACAGATAAAATTGGTAATAATGTTGCCAATTTCCTGGCTGGTGAATTAAAGGCAGGAAGAATCCCTAAAGAGTTTTTACCAATCCAATCGGGTGTTGGTAATATTGCGAATGCAGTAATGGCTTCACTGGGAACTAATCCCGATATTCCAAATTTTCAAATGTATACCGAAGTAATACAGGATTCAGTAATTGAATTGATACGTCAGGGTAAAGTTACATTCGCCAGCGGATGTTCCCTTACAATTACAACTCCGGTATTACAGTCTATCTATGAAAATCTTGATTTCTTTAAAAATAAATTAGTGCTTCGTCCTCAGGAAATGTCGAATAGCCCTGAATTGGCACGGCGATTGGGACTTATTACTATTAATACAGCATTAGAAGCTGATATTTTTGGTAATGTAAATAGTACTCACGTTATGGGTGCCAAAATGATGAATGGAATTGGTGGGTCTGCTGACTTTACGCGCAGCGCTTATATTTCCATCTTTACTACACCCTCAACCGCAAAAGGTGGAAAAATTTCTGCAATTGTACCTATGGTATCGCACGTCGACCAGAATGAGCATTCGGTAAATGTGTTAATTACTGAGCATGGCGTTGCTGATTTACGTGGGAAATGTCCAATTGATAGAGCTGAATCTATAATAGAAAATTGTGTTGATCCGTCCTATCGTCAGTTATTGCGTGATTATTTAGCACTATCCGGGCCATCCCATACTCCTCAAACCTTGCGTGCTTGTTTTGGAATGCATCTTACTTTTCAACAGACGGGCAATATGCAGGATACTAAGTGGGAAGATTTTAAATAATTCTTTAAAAAATCAGGCTTTGATTATCAGTGCTTTGAGAAATTATTATGTTTTAAAGCATAATTTTTCCACGAAACAGTTGCGGGATAAAAAAAAAGTCTCTACTTTTGCACCCGCTTTGAAGAAATACACAAGCGGTGTAAATGAAGCAAGCGAAGGCTACTAAATTTTTTTTGCAATTAAATTTGCAGGAAACAAAA
>JAQUYE010000117.1 GCA_028691965.1 Paludibacter sp.
AATTAACAACTGAGAGGGTTTCGTAGAGAATGCGTTCGGGTGTCACGAGGTAGAACTTTTCGCCCTGTGCCAGTGGAACGATGGTATCAAAGCCCATCAGGCGGCGCGGAGGTGCCTCGAGCGATAGAAATGCTTCTTCGTTGGCGATGGTTACCAGTTCGGAACCAACGCTGAACGACTGAGGCGCTTCGGCTACTATCAGTACGCGACCGGTCTTGCGAATGGACGCACCTACTGTTTCGCGATCGATAGGGTAGATGGTACGCAAGTCGATTAGCTCTACCGAGATACCTTCGGCTTTGGCCATTTCAATGGCTTTCTGACATTCGCGCACCAGGGCACCGAAGGTTATAATGGTGATATCGGTTCCTTCCTGAACTACTTTCGCTTTGCCGATGGGGATGCTGAATTTCTCATCCGACACTTCCTGCTTGATGGCCCGGTAGATTCGTTTTGGTTCCATAAAGATGACAGGATCATCGGTTTCGATGGCCGAAATCATCAAACCCTTGGCATCGTGGGGAGTTGAGGGCACCACCACTTTCAGTCCGGGGATGTGCGCGTAGAGCGACTCCGGACTCTCCGAATGGTGTTCGATAGCATTGATAGCACCTCCATACGGGAAGCGTATCACCATAGGAGCTTTGTACATCCCGCGGGTACGGTTGTTCATGCGCGAAACATTCGAGATAATCTGGTTAAAAGCGGGGTAGGTAAACCCATCAAACTGAAGTTCGACAACGGGGCGCAGTCCGGCCATAGCCATTCCCAGTCCCGTACCCACGATAGCCGATTCGGCCAGCGGGGAGTCGAACACCCTTTCAATACCATATTTTTTCTGTAGACCTTCGGTTACGCGGAACACACCGCCTTCCACTCCTACATCCTCGCCAAACATCACAATGCTGCGATCTTCGGCCAGTTTTATATCAAAGGCATTATTAAGTGCCTGTACCATATTCATTACACTCATCGGCGGGCCTCCTTCCATCGTAAAAATTCTTCGTAATCAGCTTTCTGACGTGCCAGTTCGTCGGGCATCTCCACGTACATATGCCTGAACACATCGTCGAGTTCATAAGCCTTAAAGGTTTCGGCAGCCACAAATTGCTTGTCGACCTCTTCCTTGTACGATTCAATCAGAGCCTCCTCATCACCCGTTTCGATGCCGTTCAACAGCATATACTTCTTTAATCGCAGCAGCGGATCCTTTGCCTCCCAGGCTTGTTCTTCTTCCCTGGTACGGTATTTTGTCGGGTCGTCGGAAGTAGTATGTGCCCCTTTGCGGTAGGTGTAGGCCTCGATGAGTACGGGACCTTTACCGGCGCGCGCGTAGTCCGAAGCCTCCTGATACGCTTTGTACATGGCAAAGAAGTCGTTGCCATCCACCTTGATGCCCGGCATTCCGAAGGCTACCGACTTCACGGCCAGGTTCACCGAGCGGGTTTGCCGTTGCACGGGTACCGAAATAGCATATTGATTATTCTGGATAGTAAACACCACCGGCACCTGCCATACCGCTGCGAAGTTGAGTGCCTCACTGAAATCCCCTTCCGAGGTACCACCATCGCCGATGTAAGGGAATACCACTTCATCTTTCTGGTTGTATTTCACCTCGTAGGCAATGCCCGTGGCATGCAACATCTGCGAGCCGATGGGCACACAAATAGGGAGCACGTGGTTGGCATCCTTAAAATTGCTGCCTTCCTCATTTCCCAGGTAATACAGGAAAATTTCCTTTAGCGATACCCCTTTCGCCAGCATGATAGCCATTTCGCGGAAAGCCGGTACCAGCCAGTCGTCGTGACGGATAATCATTCCGGCTGCCGCCTGAATCGCCTCTTGTCCGAGGATAGGTGGATAGGTAAACATACGTCCCTGACGCTGATACGACACTGCCATCAGGTCGGCCGTGCGTGCAAAAAGCATTGTTTGATAGGCTTTTCGGATAGTATCCGGGTCGATATCAGGCATATAATCAGGGTTTATCACCCGGCCCTCGTCGTCGATAATGCGGAACATCTTGTCTTCCGCAGGATTGAAGTCGTTAAATATCATTCACTAACAGTTAGTTCGCTTTCATTTGTTGTCGTTCAACAGGGGTAAGCAGTTAACTATACATACCTGTTGCAACTTTTCAGCTTTTACTGTAACAATGTCAAAAGTAATTGGTTCGATAGAGTTGCTTTAAAGATTAATAATTCAACAGAAAGAGCTATTCAGTTTCGGTTGTTTTTTCAAAGAGATTGAATAGCTTGGATGGTCGATCGACTTTAACGATTACTGCCCATGATAGTGAATCCTCCGGATACAGCATGAAATACATCTTTTTCAATGCCTGAACTGGTATCCTGTGCTGAAGGGTTCAGTTGCGGCCACTGACGGTTTTTTTCCACTGCTGCGTCGAACTTTTCCACCACAATTGGATCATCGTTTTTTACAGAGGCACTTTCTCCGGGTTCAAGAAAGGATATTTCATTGTTAGTGCGTATCTCAACTATTCCATCATATAGATTTACGTTTGTCTTACCCTCATCTACATACACCGAAAACTCTGTGCCACGCGGACCCGTTACGGCAGTTGGTGTAATCACCAAAAATCTCTTTCCCTTTTTAACAACTCTTACAAACACCCCACCTCTTTCAATATAAAAATGCTCTTCAAAGATGGTTACCGTGGAGCCGGGTCTGATAGCTAAGAGCGAGCGATCACTGTCAAATCTGAAGAATACCTTAGTTGCGGTAGCACCCGTTCTTATCTGATCTCCGGGGTAAATTTCCATTTCAGGAGTTGAGATAGTTTCCCACTGAGTGCTTCCGGTTTGCTTTATCTCAACATCCCCGTTGTTGGTCTCCAGTGTGAGATTCCCAACCATCAGGTAGTTTGGCTTTTCTACTTTTGCAATATGTTCCAGATAGTCGGTTTTGTTTGCAGCCAGTTGGTTACGCATATTCTCAGCAGTAGCCCACTTTGACTCAGGAATAGGTGTTGTGTTGGCAACTGCCGCCGGTATGGGTCGCTTAGGGGTGTTTATCTTCTCGACAGTCTTTTTTAGCTCCGCGTTTGTTGTGTCCTCACGAAGTGCGAGTTCGTAGTATTTTTTTGATTCTCTGTCGCAATACGCTTTGTTGTAGGCATGGTTACCCCATGTTGCAGCCACTGTTAGACTACGCCAGGCTTCGGCAAGGAGTTGATATGCTGATGCTTTATCCGCCAAAGAGGGCAAGGATTGCGCCTGACTCCCCAACTCTGAAAGTAGTTTGCCATTTCGCTGAATAAAATCTTCTTTAGCTGTATAGGCAAATACCCTTTTGGCATAGTCGGAATATTTACCCGACAACCTTTTCATCATCAGGTATTTTTGCGAATTGTTTTGTTCCTGTCTGACAAGAGGTTCACATTTCAGTAGCCAGTTTAATGACTCTTGCTTAGGATTTGCAGCTGAATTATTTTGTCCGCTTTCTTCCCAGTAGTTACGGTTGAAGGCTTCGTCTGCTTTTCTGATGAATTCATCAAAACTATCCGAGCTTCTGTTGTTGGTGCTTTTACCGGTACTACTGCTTACAGGGATGTTCCATTCAGTCGGAATGGAGACTCCCCGGGGGAGTACCCATGCTTCCATGGTACACGAGGTTTCTGAATACTGATTCATATGAAAGTAGAGGAACATTGCCTTTTCAGGTCGGTCGGCCAACAGGTCGGCAGTGGAGTAAACAACTTCTTTTGTTTCTTTGATATACTCCTGGTTGAAATGAACCCCTGTCCAGTACACATAAAATTTTTCGAATGTACCGCTTACCAATTTGAAAACCAGGGTCTCATTTTCTTTTAGGTGGTACACTGGTACGCTGCAGATCAGACTTGCTCCTGCCTTGTTTTTGTTAATGGCCCGTCCTATCCGTTTTGGTTCTAAGGGAGAGTTGTCGGTTCCCTGTGTAGTAGCACCTTGGGTGTCAGACTGTGTTTTTCCATCACTTTTCTCTCCTTGTGGCTGTGTGGTTGGAGGTTTTTGTTGTTCAGGGCTAGTGCTGTTGTTATTGACAGTGTTGTTAATCACTGTTGTTGACTGAGAAACGGCTGTTTCGTCAGAAACCTGACTGTTACGGGAGTCAAGTGTGCACCCCCGGATATCTACTCCTCCGTTGGAGACAGTCAATCCTTCCGGGGTATCACGACAACCATCCATATCGTCGGGCACCTGGTCACGGTCGGTGTCGTTGTACATAGCCATAACACCTCCGGCATACTTCCATTGAGTAGTGATATAGCCCGGGTTAGCTTTCCGGAATTCGGCAATTTTTTCCGCAGAAGGGGCTGTGAAATTGTTGAGTACTGTCAGGTGGTCTTTGATCATTTGCGTCGACCACTCTCTTTTCTCCTCCAGTGTGTAGCCATCCTCCAGTAAACGATATTCGTCTGTTCTACGACTACCATCCGTGTCCTGATAACTATAGGTAAGAACTCCATTGAGGATAGTTCCGGTGCCTCTTCCGTTAATGACTACCTGTTGCCCCTCCTGAATTAACTTCATTTTATTGCCGGAAGAATGGCTCCAGTAGCTGTGATACAGCTTGTTGGGAGCACGTTGTCCCGTGCCGGAGGTGAAAAATGATCCCTGCTGTTGTGGGCTGCTGTCAGGCTGGCTCTGCGTCTGCTTCTCGGTTTTGGAAATCCGGTAACAGTTATCAATCACGTCGAGCGCCAGGTTGTAAAACTCATCGTACTCTTCTTCCAGCTTTTCAAGTAAGCTGCTCGTCCGGGGTGATCCTGACTCTTTGATCGTTGTTGAAAGTTCTGTTTTTCTATTCTCAGCTTCGCTTATGATTCCTCTGATCTCTTTCTCAACTGAGGCGTAGTCCTGATTGTTTTTCTCATACTGATTGCCCTTTTGCACTATTCGCGGGAGGTAGGGCTCACTGTTCCAGCTCACTTTCTGCTCATCCAACTCATTTGCCGGTTCGTTGGCGAGGCTGGTGGTAAATGAATTGAAACGATCGACCAGCAGTTGAAAATCAGTTACATCCTGTTCGTAAGCCTGCATAAAACTTGCAAATTGCCAGTTTTTTTCTTCCATTCGTTCAGCCCGCTTTATCAGTTGTTGAACCTCAATCTCATACCGCTCAGTATTTATGATCTGTAGTCGGGCATCTTCCATCTCCTTGTAGTTTTCAATAAAATCATTGGTTCCCTCATAGGCACTTTGAGCAGCCCCAATATAATTTTGCTTAATTAAATTTTCCGTGACATCTTTAATGGTTGATGCGATGGTATATACACTCTTCAAATACGACCAGGTCAGGTCCTGTGAATTCAATGTGCGTTGATGGTTACGTGCAGCAAAAGCTTCCTTTGCATTCGTAAGAGCCCGCTCTGATTGCCTGACTCTTGCTTCCCAGAAAGATGCTGTTAGTCGCTGACTGAATTGCAGGCTCAACCGGGGGATGTATGTTTTGTTTTCGGTGCGGGCATTTCTGAATTCATCTTCCAGAAAGTGGGAAATGTAACTGTCAAAATCGCGACGCGTTGTGTTGAGCAGATCTATTGCAGAGTAAATGTCGTTGTTATCAGCCAGCTGATTCACCCTGCTTACATTGTTTTGAACCGTTGTAAGCGTTTTCTCAATACTGGCAACTTGTCCCATAGTCGATCCTATGGTACCTGTAAACAGGCACACTATAATACTACTTCTCAGTAAAATACATTGCCTGGAGAGTTGAAGATTCATGGCAGTTAATATTTATCAGGTCACCCTGGTGGTTCGACGTTCCTCATCTGTCACCCAAACGGAGAAGGTAGTTGTGTGCGAAAATAAATCCAGCTATCCCTGCTGGAATAAGGCTAATTGTAACTAACTTCTTGCTTTTAACCATATTCTGAGTTATTGAATCGTAAATTGTTTTACAATTGGCTCTTTATCTGCCGAGAGAATCTTAGCAACAACTTCGTAAGTGCCAATTGGCCAGCCATTGGTTGGTCTGCTTAATGTGCTGTGTAAATCTAATTCACTGCCTTCGTTGCCACTGTTGAGAGTGACAGCGTCAATCTCGATCCGGGTATCTCCATAATACACCCAGGTGAAGGTGACCTCGGTTGCAGGAGGTGCGTTTTTTAACTTGCAGGAGACAACCAGTTCTTCGGCATCAGTAGAAATTACCGGCATATCGGCCGCACAAAGATTCTCTGAAAGAGAGGTACACACGCTTAGATCTGTGAGGTGGGCAGTTGTTACTTCACAACTTATAAGACCCAAAGTTAGCAAAACGCAGGAAAAAAAGTAAATGGCAGTAGTTTTCATCTTAGTTGATTTTAGTTATACTTCTTCCGGTAGTTTCAAGAATGGTATTGATTTGTTGTTTTTTGTTTTTAATACCTACAAATCCGAGAAGGTAGTAAAGGTTGTTGTTTTCTGTGATGGTGTATGCATACAGTGATTCGCCATATTCGTAACTATATTGTACAATCTGTAACCCGTTGAGGTTGAAGTGACTTTGACTTAACAGGAGGGCTCCTTCTTTTTTTATTGCATCAAGTAGTTGGCTGACAAAGAGATGAAGGTCACCTTGTTTCTGAATGATCTGTTGTACCATATTGATACCGCTTCCATTACTCCAGATTGCCTGTCCTGTTTTGCGTTCAGAAATCATGTATCCCTGTGGTATCAAATGTTCAAGTTGAGCATCCTCGGACACAATGGTCCGGAATCCGGGCCTGGCTGTTTCTGAAACCTGCTCGTTGTTGGTAGTCGAGGGCTGTTTCTCAATGATAAAGGTTTTTTTGCCTAACAGACTCCCTTTATACCAAAGCTCTGCGTGATACTCACCCT
>JAQUYE010000029.1 GCA_028691965.1 Paludibacter sp.
GGTAATTTTTAAACGACTCATCCCATTCCCATACCCGTCTGTTGGTTGTATATACCGTACCTGTCCAATAATCCTTGTCGAAGTCACGTATATTGGATGAAACGGCCCGCTGCAGGTTAAAGGCCGGCAAAGCAGGGATTTCAGGCGGAAAATAATCATTGGAAGTACCCTCACCACGAATACCGGCACTGGGGAGAATGTAATCACCATTCTTATTTTTACTCTTTAAACCACCGCATTTACCCAGAAAGAGAACTGCTTTAGGCTGGATGGCAGATAAAGTATCCATAATAAGGGCTGCATTCGGACTCCCCATCCCGAAATTAATGATGGTTATTCCGTTTGCAGAGGCGTTTATCATGTTGGCATCTCTACCCAGAACCGGAACATTAAACCATTCAGCAAATTTCTCTACATAATTATTGAAATTGGTAAGCAGGATATAATCGGTAAAATCTTCCAACGGACGTTTTGTATAACGTGGAAGCCAATTTTCAACTATTTCACGTTTTGTTTTCATTGTTCTGGCACAATTAAAGAGTTTTTCCTAAATTCGCTGTTCAAAACTGTGTAAAGGCAGTATTAACAGCATAAATTCCGGCAAATATATAAAAAATATGTGGCAATTGAATCTCCCGTCCTATCAATACAATGTTAAAAAAACGGACAATCGCTGGATGATCTTTGATTCATTGCGCAAAAAGTTTGTGACACTTACCCCCGAAGAATGGGTACGTCAGCATTTTCTGAATTACCTTATTAATTCAAAACGGTATCCTGCTGCTTTAATCGCTGTTGAACAACAGATTGAACTCAACGGCTTGCGAAAACGGTGCGATGCGGTTTTGTACAACCGGGACAGGAAGGCTGTAGCCATTTTTGAGTTTAAAGCTCCACAGATAACGATTGGTCAGGATACCTTTGATCAGGTGGCTGTTTATAATTCAAAACTTCAACTTGATCTTATTTTTATCAGCAATGGAGTGCAGCATTATTTTGCACGGCTGTCTGATAATCGTACTACTTACCTCATTCAGGAAGCGATTCCCGATTATGAGGAGCTATTTCCGGACAAAAGATAAAAGCTGTTCAGTAAAGAAGTACCCTCATGTCATACTTCCAGGGCACCTATCAGTTCAGATACACTGTTCATCTTATGACGTAGAAGATAATCTTCAATACCCTCCAGTACTTTAACCGGTGTAGTCGGATCTATAAAGTTAGCTGTTCCTATTTGTATGGCAGTAGCACCTGCCAGCAAAAATTCAATCGCATCGGTTGCATTTATGATACCACCCATACCTACTACGGGGATCCCGACTGACTTACTTACCTCCCAAACCATACGTAAAGCAACGGGTTTTACTGCCGGTCCCGACAAGCCTCCGGTTACTGTCGAAAGTACCGGTTTTCGTGTTTCAGCATGAATGGCCATCCCCAATAAGGTGTTAATTAAGGAGATTGAATCGGCTCCCTCACCCTCTACCGCCTTTGCAATCTCTGAAATGGAAGTTACATTTGGCGAAAGCTTCACCATCAGTTCTTTTCCATAAACCCTTCGCACCTCCTTAACTGCCTGTGCAGCAGAGGGACAGCTGGTTCCAAATGTCATTCCTCCTTCTTTCACATTCGGACAGGAAATGTTCAGTTCTATACCCGGAATATGGTCTAATTCGTTGATTATTGCAGCAGTTTCAACGTATTCTTCAACAGTTGACCCCGAAATGTTTACAAATATACTTGTATTCAGGTCTAACAGTGTAGGATAAATATTCTCTGCAAAGTATTCAACACCCTTATTCTGCAGTCCCACAGCGTTTAACATGCCCGAAGGTGTTTCGGCCATACGGGGATACGCATTTCCCTGTCTGTCGCGAAGAGTTGTACCCTTCACAACTATACCTCCTATTCGTGATACGTCAAAGAAGTCGTAATACTCTGTACCATAACCAAATGTGCCCGAAGCGGTCATCACAGGGTTTTTCAATTGTATTTTTCCTAAGTTTACTCTTAAATCTACCATTTTAGTTTTGTTATTGGGAATACCGGTCCTTCGGTACAAACACATAAATGACCATCCGTAGTATCTGTTACACAGCAAAGGCAGGCACCAAAACCACAGGCCATTGTATTTTCGAGCGACACTTCACAGAATAGTTTATTTTTAGCAGCATAGGCAGCAACTGCCTTCATCATAGGCGTAGGTCCGCAGGTATATACAGCATCAAACTGTTTAGTCTTCAAAATAGAATGATCAGTTACATATCCCTTCTCGCCACTACTTCCGTCTTCTGTAGTGACCACTACAGTTCCATAGCGTTTAAATTCATCCAGCATCAATAAATTAGACTCTGAGCGACCTCCCAGCAGAAAGGTACATGTATAGCCTTCAGAAGCCAGCTTAGCACCCCAAAACAACAAGGGAGCTATCCCAACCCCACCACCAACTAAAAGTATGTCAGAAGGCTTAAAATCGGGCAAACTGAATGTATTACCAAGAGGATATATGAGGTTCAGACTATCGCCGGCCCGGAGTTGACTTAGTTTTAATGTTCCTGCACCCACAATCTGGATGAGTAGCCATAGTTCGTTACGCTCGTAGTCAACAAAATTAATGGAAATCGGACGCCTCAGAAAGGTTGATGGAGAATCCTCCACCTTAATTTCAGCAAATTGACCGGGTAGCATTTCAGGAAGCTTATCCTCAGCAGTCAGCTTGATTATAAAATACTGTTCATTCAGACGAATCATTTCGCTGATGAGCAGATCACTCATGAATTTCTTCATTCAGGTAAATGTTTGTAGTTTTCTGACTGCAAAAATACGACATTATTTTGAATCAAATTCCTGAAACGTATTATCTGTATAATATATGATCACTTTCGTTGCCTTTCTCGGGGGAAGAGAGGAGATAGCGATCTGATTGATGGTCGTTGTTTCTCCGGGTAGTTCTTTATTGGCTGATGCCGTGGTTCCCACTCCCGGCGAACTTATTAGTTTACTACTATTCAGCTCTGCATTGCCCGATTGAGCAGGTGAGGTCAGATTTAGTTCACTTTTTAACATTTCATTCTGGTTGTTACGATTTAGCGAACTACTTTCAGGGACATAATTAGCCCCTAAACCAGCTGATAATGAGTCATCTTCTTCTTCAGAGTCGAATAAAGTGGGCTCTTTAGAATTAAATTCCTGACGTAACATGGATCCTTGTCCTAAAATAAGCCAGTCTGTGCTAACTTCAGGGAAGCGACTAAGAATTTTTTTCAGTACATCCAGACTTGGATTATTTCTGTTGTTCAAAATATGCGACAAGGTAGAATTCTGTACACCAATCTCTGCTGCAAACTGTCCGGATGTCATGTTTAAATGCAGCATAACCTTTTCAATCCTGTTTTTTTCGCTCATTGCCTCTGTATATAAGGAGTTAGTACAATGTAAAATGAATGGCACAAATGTAAAGTAATTATTTTACATTTGCAAATTACAATAATATACTTCTGGTTTTACAGATATATAATTACTTTACATCGATAACATTACAACTGTAAACACACCTTACATAAGAAATGTACATAACCGGTTTATTTCAGGTACTATTGAAAGATAAATCAGGAATGTAAATAAGCAGATATGAACTAAATCAGTACTCAGAATACCTGAGTTGTGGTTTAATCAGATCACTTGAATAATCCCTTATAATCCCTTTTAAAAGATAGCTTTAAACTGATACTTACTTAAACAGGTAACTTGTAAGGATGTCAGCTGAATGAAGGTCAGATGTGATTACTTACAGTGCTATACGAGGGGCTTTATACAGCTAAATTACCTACATTTACCTTACTTAAATTGTTTATTTATAATGTATGCGCTATATGCTTTGATTATCAATGTTATATGTTATGTATTATTACTCTTTTTACAATTATATGGCTTAAATTGACATTAGATCCAATATGATTCAATGTATACTTTAATAATATTTTATATTTAACTGATATATAGTTATATATAATTAGATAGTTAAGGAGATTTGTTTTTGATTTTACAAAAGTCTATTGTATAATTTTGTAAACCAGACAAGGTATATAAAAGTATTATAAACTTAATACAACCTGTTTAATTTAGTTTTGTAAACCTATTAACCGCATTACATCTGTAACAATCTACACGATTTATACATATGTATAATGAAGGTTCAATTAGTTTCGATAAACATTTGTATCCGTAATGTGTAACAGGAATCTCAAAAATATAATTCTCTGAGAATTGATTATTTTGGAGTAAGCTCGGGGATTGGTGTAAATATTAAAATCTCAGCAATCGTGGATAGCTTGCAAAATACTTTCAAAAGTGTAGCAATACTACCCCAGAAGCTATGAATTGCTGATTAAACACTACTCGTTCAAATTCCGGTTGTACCATATCCCTGATTAATTCAGGCAGTCGATCTACATAAAAAGTAAGTAGGGTTATTGTCTGACTCAGCCTTGATAATTGTATGTATAAGGAAAGGTAAACAGACCTACATCGGCAATGTAGACCGGCTATATCGGCAATGCAGACCAGCTACATTCGCAATGTAGAGCACGTACATTCGCAATGCAGACCACCTACATTCGCAATGTAGACCACGTACATTCGCAATGTAGACCACGTACATTCGCAATGCAGACAACCTACATTCGCAATGCAGAAGAAATTGCCTGGATTATAAATCAAATTTGCATACCTGTATTTCGGATAACAGGTTGAATTAAAGTAGTGAAGGTGAGTTTTTTATCGGGAAGATCCAGTCTATTGAACTACCAAAACTCATGTAAGGAACAAAAAAAAGAGATCTGGAAATCCAGACCTCTTTCTAAGAAGTTATATAGTAAGCTTATTGTATCTTATTGTTGTTCAGCAACAGTATCTCCATCAGCTAATTGCTGGTCGACAAGTATACGTCCGCAATACTCACAAACGATAATTTTTTTACGTTGCCGGATATCCAGTTGTTTTTGTGCCGGGATCTTATTGAAGCAACCACCGCAGGTATCACGGGTAACTGATACAACAGCCAGTCCGTTACGTGCATTTTTGCGAATACGTTTGAAAGCAGTCAATAAATTAGGTTCAATTCGGCTTTCGATCGATTTGGCAAACTCACGAAGCTTTTCTTCTTCCTGTTTTGTTTCAGCCACAATTTCGTCCAGCTCTCCTTTTTTCTCTTCAAGATCCAGTTTGCGTTCTGTAAGTTGAGCAATAGTTTCCTTTTGCTCAGCAAGTTTCAGATCTTTGGAAATTTTATATTCACGAATATGTTTTTCGCTTAACTCGATTTCAAGTGTTTGAAATTCAATCTCTTTTTCAAGATTCTCGTGTTCACGGTTATTCCGGACATTGTTCTGTTGTTCCTGGTACCGTTCAATCTTAATACGAGATTCTTCGATTGAAATTTTCTTACCGGCAATCATTGATGTGTACTCATTGATCTCCCGTTCAAAATGCTCTATGCGGGTATTTAACCCCATGATCTCATCTTCAAGATCCTGGACTTCGAGTGGTAATTCGCCACGAAGTGTCTTAATTTCATCAATTTTGGATACAGCCTTTTGAAGATCATAAAGGGCAAAAAGCTTATCTTCTACTGTGATTTCCTTATCAATCTTGTTCTCTGTTGTCATTTTATTACAAATATAGAATGGGATTTGTACTTACGTTTGAAATACGGACTGCAAAGGTAGGAAATTTTTTCGAAATAATTTCATACATCAGGTCTTTTGTATACTGTTCGGTCTCATAATGACCTGCATCCACCAGTACCAACTGACCTTCGGCTTGCATAAATTCGTGGTATTTAATATCGGCAGTTATGTATACATCTGCTTTGGCAGTCAGTGCATCGGGTATGAGGAAGCTCCCCGAACCACCGCAGACAGCAATACGTTGCACCTCAGCTTGTACAATAGCAGTATGCCGGAGCGATGGTACCTGAAACACCTGTTTCAGATGATTCAGGAATTCAGTGGTTGATACAGGTGCTGGCAGTGTACCCACTACCCCTGCTCCTACCTGCTCCCATTTGTTGCTGATGGGGAGAATGTCATAAGCCGGTTCTTCGTATGGATGAACCTGTTTTAACGCGCTTACAACGCCGGATACCAGTACCTTAGGCACTACCAGCTCTAACCTGATTTCAGGTTCGAAATGAAGTTGAGCGGACTTACCCACAAAAGGTTGTGCGCCCTCTCCTGCTCTAAACCTCCCAATTCCTTCGCCTGTAAAACTACAGGAGTCGTACTTACCTATTGTACCGGCTCCCGCTTCGAACAAAGCATTACGAACCTTACTTACAAGTAATTTTGGTACATAAGTAACTAATTTACAGAGTGAGTCACTCATCGGAGCAAGAATCCTGCAATTTTCCAACCCAAGTTTAGCAGCAATTTTACCGTTAACACCCTCGAATACATTGTCGAGATTTGTATGGGCTGCATACAGGGCAATGTCATTTTTGATAGAAGCAGTTACGCAACGCTGCACCTCATTTTGTCCTGTCAACCGCTTTAAGCCATTAAAAATGATCGGATGATGGGCAATAATCAGGTTATATTTCAGCTCGATTGCTTCCTGTATAACTGCTTCGGTAACATCGAGACATAGTAACACACCTGTTACCGGCTGCAGGTAATCCCCTACCAGTAATCCGGCATTGTCGTACTTCTCCTGAAGCGACAGAGGTGCCAGTTGTTCAAGTGTGTTGGTTATATCCCGTACCCGTACCATTCTTATTCAGCAGTTTCGACAGTTTCTTTTACTTCGTCAAAGTCGGACATACCACTTTTGACCAAAATATTATACCAGTTGAACAACTTACGCATATCGCTTGGATACACCCTGTCTTTATCATAATCAGGAAGAATTTCGGCCATGTATTTTTTAAGTGCAGCATTGTCGGCCTTAGCTTCAACCGGACATTGGCCACCATTTTCCTTCGTTTTAATATTGTTCAGCACCTGGCGAAGGGGTACCTCTTCTGTTTCAGTAAAAATGGCAATATCACTAAGTGAAACCACTTTATCTCTCGAATAAGAAGGCATACGTTTACCATCCAGTAAGGATTCAACTACCAACATATTTTTGCCCTGAGATACTAATTTGTAAAGCCCTGGCTTACCAGAGATGGATAAAATTTCTTTCAACATACGATTCAATCAATTATAATAATTCTTTACCTTCGTAATAGTTAATAAAAGCCTGATTTACAAGTCTGTTACCGCCTGGTGTGGGATAATCGCCCGTAAAATACCAGTCGCCGGTGTGGTTCGGACATGCCTTGTGCAACCCTTCGATCGTTTGATATACCAGCTGAACCGGACAATCAACATCTTCAGGGGTTAGCATGAGGGCAATCTGCGCCGATACTTCTTCCTGCGAAAAGGGCGCATATATTTCCTTCACGTAATTTACAACCTGTTCTTTTGGCAATGATTGCTGCGCTTTCGATTTTTTATAAACATCATCGATGATCGACTGCAACCCTCTGTCTTTCAGCAACTGAATAGCTGCCCGGAATGCACAGAACTCAGACATTCTCGACATATCTATACCATAGTAGTCGGGATACCGAACTTGCGGCGACGAAGATACTATAACAATCTTTTTAGGCTCCAGACGATTCATTATTTTTAACAAACTTTGTTTTAAGGTAGTACCCCTAACAATAGAATCGTCAATAGCAACAAGGTTATCCTGTCGGCCACGGCGTGTCGAACCATAGGTTACATCATACACATGGGTGGCTAAATCGTCACGCTCCTTATTCTGGGAGATAAAGGTACGCAGTTTAATGTCCTTAATGAGTACCTTCTCGGTGCGTATTGAATCTGTAGTTTTATTTTTAATACCGTCGATCATACCATAAAAGGCCACTTCGGCGGTATTTGGAATAAACGAAAATACTGTATTCTGAATATCTCCGTCGACTACATCCAGTATGCGGTCGGCCAGCGATTCACCAAGTTTCTTTCGTTCACGGTAGATGTCGTAATCGCTGCCACGTGAAAAATAGATGCGTTCGAACGAGCATTGTTTTAGTTCGGGAGCAGCCTCACGTATAGTTTCAAAAAAGATGGTACCATCTTTCTTAATAATCATCGACTGACCAGGCATTAATTCCTTTACCTGCGATTCGGTAACGTTAAAAGAAGTCTGTATAACCGGTCGTTCCGAAGCCACCACAGCAATTTCATCATCCACATAATAGAAAGCCGGACGAATCCCTTTCGGATCCCGGAAAGCAAAGGCATCGCCATGACCCAGCATGCCCGTTATCACATATCCCCCATCCCACAGATGTTCTGATTTACGAATAATGGAAGGGATATCCAATTGTTGTTCAATCTTTTGAGTTATTGTAATATCATTGGTATAGCGTTGCTTAATTAAATCATACTCCTTCTGTACTTCCATATCTAACCGGAAGCCCAGTTGTTCAAGCATCAAAAAGGTATCGCTGGTATCACGGGGGTGTTGCCCTTTCAGTGTGAGGTAATCAAACAACTCATCAACATTCGTGAGGTTAAAGTTGCCGGCAAGTACCAGGGTCCGGTTTTTCCAGTTATGCCTGCGCAAAAAAGGATGGATATGCGTGACTCCGGCTTTGTGGTTGGTAGTACTATACCGCAGGTGCCCCAGGTACAATTCGGCAGCAAACGGAATTCTCGACTTAATAGTCGACACATCATTAAACTCATCACACGAGAGTTGACCGACCGTCTCATTTACATTTGCAAAGATTTCCTGAATCGCATTTTTGCCTTCTATCCTGTCTCTCCAGATATATTCCTCACCGGGAGGCATATCCAGTTTGACTCCGGCAATTCCGGCCCCTTCCTGACCTCTGTTGTGTTGTTTTTCCATCATAAGATACATTTTCTGCAATCCATATTGCCAGGTACCATATTTCTGATGGTAATACTCTAAAGGCTTTAACAACCTTACCATTGCGATTCCGCACATCTTATATAACTATATTAATGAATTAAAAAAAACTATTCTACTGTTACTGATTTCGCTAAATTTCGTGGTTGATCCACATCACATCCTTTTACCACGGCAATATGATAGGCCATCAATTGCAACGGAATTGTAGCCAAAAGTGGTACCAGGCATTCTTCGGTATCGGGAATCTCGATGCAATAATCTGCCAGATTCTTTACAACCTCATCACCTTCGGTAATAATTGCTATGATTTTACCCTTACGGGCTTTGATTTCCTGAATGTTGCTCACTACCTTTTCATACATTCCGGTATTCGGAGCAATTACCACAATCGGCATTTCCTGACTGATAAGAGCAATCGGACCGTGTTTCATTTCGGCTGCAGGATAACCTTCGGCATGAATATAGGAAATCTCTTTCAGTTTAAGAGCACCTTCGAGGGCTACCGGGAAGTTGTATCATCGTCCCAGGTAGATAAAATTCTGAGCATAGGTAAATGTCTTTGCAAACTGCGCAATGCGTTCGTTCTGACTTAACAGGATCTTCATTTTATCAGGTATCCTGCCTAACTCTTTCACTATCGAAAGGTATTTCTCTTCGGGCAGGGTACCTTTCTCGCGTCCAATCATCAGTGCCAGCATTGTCAACACAGTAACCTGTGCTGTAAACGCTTTAGTAGATGCAACACCAATTTCGGGCCCGACATGCGTATACGCTCCTGAATCAGAATTTCTGGGGATAGACGACCCAACCACATTACAGATACCGAAAATAAAAGCGCCATGCGATTTTGCCAGTTCTACTGCAGCAAGGGTATCGGCAGTTTCGCCCGATTGAGAAATAGCAATTACAATATCATTGGGGAAAATGACCGGTTTGCGGTACCGGAACTCCGATGAGTATTCCACTTCAACAGGTATTCGTGCGAATTCTTCAATCACATACATACCTATCAGTCCGGCGTGCCATGAAGTTCCGCAGGCAGTTATGATTATACGGCCTGCATTCAGAAACTTTTCCTTATTGTCGATAAATCCCGACAGTACCACATTATTCTCTTCGATATTCACCCTTCCACGCATCGAATCAGCAAGTGTTTGAGGTTGCTGAAAGATTTCCTTGATCATGAAATGCGGATAGCCACCCTTTTCCAATTGATTGAGTGTTAGTTCCAGTTTCTTAATTTCAGGAGTCTTGACCACGTTGGAGATAGTCTTAATCTGAATATCTTTTCCGCGATGTAAGGTCACAATTTCCTCTTCGCCTACATAAATTACCTGATTGGTATATTCAATAATAGGAGTTGCATCAGAAGCAATGAAAAACTCATCTTCACCCAGTCCGACTACCAGCGGAGAACCCTTACGAGCAGCAACAATAGTATCGGGCTGCGACTTCTCGAGAACAGCTATCGCATACGCACCTACCACCTGATTCAACGCTAATTGCACTGCTGTGGTAAGATCAACATGATTGGCTTTTTTTACAAATTCAATTAACTGAATCAGCACTTCTGTATCTGTTTCACTCTGAAAAGCATAGCCATTTGCAATTAATCCCTGCTTCAGTACGGCATAATTCTCAATGATTCCGTTATGAATGATGGCCAGTTCCTCCGATTGTGAATAATGAGGATGAGCATTCACTGTATTAGGCTCACCGTGGGTTGCCCATCGCGTATGAGCAATACCAACAGTTCCTGCAATATCTTTTTGTTGCGCAAAATGTACAAGGTCCGAAACTTTACCTTTTGCCTTGTATACGTTTAAATTTCCATTACTAATTAATGCAATACCTGCACTGTCGTAACCCCTGTATTCGAGTCGTTGTAAACCTTTGATCAATATAGGGTAAGCCTCTCTGTGGCCAATATATCCCACGATTCCACACATATCGTAAATTTTTTGTTAAGTGATTAATTTTAAAATTGGTTTTTAATTCGCTCAAGTGCCAGCACTGTATCTTCGTAACTACTAAAACCGGTAAAACGCATATAACCCTCTCCTGCTTGTCCGAACACAACACCAGGAGTTGCCACTATCTGATAATCATACAGTAGTAGCTGGAAGAACTTCCAGGAAGGCATATCGCCCGGTATTTTGAACCATACATAGGGTGAGTCGATGCCCCCGTAAACTGTTAAGCCTTCGCGAAGCAGTTGATTTCGTATAAGCGTAGTATTTCTTTTATAATAGGCAATTAATTGCTGCATCTCTGCTTTCCCTTTCCTGGAATAGGTAGCCTCGGCGCCCCGCTGTACGATGTACGATACACCATTTGTATAATTGGCGTTGCGCCGGCTCCAGAGTTTATTAAGAGCCACATTCCCGCCATATTGTGAATGCACGATTAACTCTTCAGGAAAAACCGAAAAGCCGCACCGTATTCCGGTAAAGCCATGACTTTTTGAAAAGCTTTGAATCTCGACAGCTACCTTCCGTGCTCCTTTTATTTCATAAATACTGCGGGGTACCTCCTTGTTCGAAACAAAAGCCTGGTAAGCAGCATCAAATAAGATAATGGCGTTATTCTCCAATGCATAATCCACCCACTTCTTAAGTTCGGTTTTATCCATGGAAGTGCCGGTGGGATTATTCGGGCTACACAGGTAGATGATATCAACCCTCTCTTCAGGTAGTTCGGGCAGGAATCCGGTCTGCTCGTTGCATTTGAGGTATACTATATTACTCCATTTCTGGTCATCCAGCATTTCACCGGCCCGACCGCTCATGATGGTTGCATTTTCGTATACCGGATACACCGGATCAGCAATCGCAATGATATTATCACGCCCAAGTACATGCCCGATATTGCCGATATCTGATTTGGCTCCATCGTTAATAAAAACTGACTCCTTACTAATTGTAATCCCTTTCGATCGGTAATCTTTCAGGATCTTCTCGATCAGGAAGTCGTAACCTTGCGGGGGACTGTACCCCCTGAAGGTGTCGGCTACCGATAATTCGTCGATAGCAGCATGCATAGCTTTAACTACTTCTGCTGGAAGAGGCCGACTCACATCTCCGACTCCAAGACGAATGATTTTAGCAGTAGGATGAAGTAATTTATAGGCATTCACGCGCTTATCAATATCGTCGAAACAATAGATTTCGGGAGTCTTTAGATAATTTTCGTTTGCTAATGCCATCAGAATAAACCAATATTATGAGAAAATATGACAAGAAGTAAATCAATGCAAAAATGCACTTTTTTTTTCAACTACGAAAGTGTGAAGATCTACTTTATTTCAATCAGGGTACGTCCCTTTAGCTGACCTTTCAAAATTTTCGCGACTGCATCGGGCACCTCCTCGAGCGTTATTTCGTTGAACATGGTCAACAACGCTTCGGGTTTGAAACCGCTTGCCAACTGTTTCCACAGTTCAGGGCGAAGGGTGGCTGGGTAATTTTGTGCCGAGATGCCAACGAGCGATACTGCTCTCAGAATAAAAGGAAAAACGTTTAAATTAAGCGTTGTTGACGATACACTACCACAGGTAGTTACTATGCCGTCCTGCTTAACCGACTTAATCATATTCACTAAGATTTCACCTCCTACTGTATCTACTGCTCCTGCAAAACGGGATGATAACAGTGGCTTTGGAGTTACTTCCTGAAAATCGCTTCGGGGATAAATCACCGAAGCACCCAAGGTACGCAAGAACTCATTTTCGGTTTCTTTACCTGAAATTGCATGTACTTCGTAGCCCAGACCAGCCAGCATGGCAACTGTCATCGAACCTACTCCTCCGGTTGCACCTGATACCAGTACTGCACCTGCCGAAGGTTGAATCTGTTGGATTATCTTCTGAACAGAAATAGCAGCTGTAAAACCGGCAGTTCCGAATATCATGGATTCCTTCATGGTTAATCCTTCGGGCAATGCCACTACCCATTCAGCCGGAACACGAATTAGCTGTCCCATGCCTCCCGGCGTGTTCATCCCTAAATCAAAACCGGTAACAATAACTTCCTGACCGGGATGAAAGAGAGGTGAGAGTGATTCTTCCACTACTCCGGCAGCATCAATTCCGGGAGTGTGAGGGTATTTTTTGGTTACCCCCTTGTTGCCTGTTACTGATAATGCATCCTTGTAGTTGAGGGATGAATAATGAACCCGAACCAGCACATCTCCGGCAGGCAGAAATTGTTCAGAATCTAATTGCCTGATAGCAGAGTTAAACCTTCCATCCTGTGTTTCATCAATTACCAGTGCCTTGTATTGCATAGTGTTTATTTTGAAGTTGGCTACTTAATCTGTTTAAAAAAAAGAGCGTTGAAATTCCTTCAACGCCCGGTATGCTATTTCTCCTGAGTTTGCTTCATGCTGCAGGATCCGTTAAAGACAGCTGAGGGTTCGATAATGAGGTTCTTTGTTTTCACATCGCCTTCGATAGATGCTGTGGAGCGTAAGGTAAGGGTTTCGCTAACGGTCAGGTCACCTACCACTTTGCCTCCGATTTCAGCGTTTACGCACATAACCATACCGGCTATACTTCCCGACTGACTAACTACTACTTTTCCACTGCAGGTAACGTTTCCTTCTACTTCTCCATCTATCCTGAGATCCCGATCGGCAGAGATATTCCCTACAATTTTTGTTCCCTGACAAAATGCATTGTATAAAGCTCCTGCCGATGCGGCAACTTCCTTAGCCATATCTATGATTGTTTACATTTTTGTATAATCGACTTCAAAATTACATCATATTTCTTAAACCAAAAAATAATTCCTTCAATTATGAAATTAAAATGTTTTAATGTACTTTTGTTGGACTATAACAGAAGTCGTTGCATGCAGGTTGATTATTTAATACATTCATCTATCGATAAGGAAAAATGGGATCGATCAATCCTGGATGCAGAGAATGGTCTTATCTATGCCTGTTCGTGGTTTCTGGATTGTGTTGCCCCTGATTGGGATGCACTTGTATCCGACGATTACCGGTTTGTTTTCCCTGTACCTGTAAAGCGCAAATACAAACTCCCCTATATAGTTCAGCCTGCGCTGACTCAACAACTCGGATTGTTTGGCAGGGATGAACTTTCTGAATCCTTGTTGCAGGAGTTCTTGTCGCGACTTCCTTCCTATAGTTACGAAATAAACCTAAACTATCTGAACCACCATCCCGAAGCACAGCTTAAAACAAATTATGTCATACCGCTTCAGCCGGCCTTTACAGAAATTCAGGCAGCTTATTCTAAAAATACAATCCGTAACATCCAAAAAGCCGGTAAACGGCACTATACCTTTACTGAACTTGATCCTGACGGGTTTTTATCTGTTTACAAAAAAGTGGAACATGCTGATAAGTCGATTAACATTGACCTGATTAGCAAGCTAATCCACACTGGATTCGAAAAAGGACACATAGCCTGCTGCGGGATTAAAAGTAAAGAAGGTGAAATACATTCGGCCCTGGCCTATGGTAACTTCAGGAATCGGATTACTTACCTTTTTCCGGTTTCAACAGAGGCAGGTAAAAAATACTCGGCTATGTTTTTGCTGGTCGACACCCTATTAAGTATTTATAGTACTAAGGCATCCTTTTTCGACTTTGAAGGAGCAATGATAGAGGGTATTGCCCGCTTTTATAAAGGCTTTGGAGCTATTCAACAACCCTACCGGATACTAAAACGACTCCGACCCTCGTTCTTAGTAGGTAAACTATAGTCCACACACCCGCGAATGACAACATCTCCTGCATCCTTTCACAGCCTGTTTCTCGCTGCATGGTATCCCAACAGAGAGGATGCTATGTCGGGACTCTTTGTACGCAAACATGCTGATGCAGTGAGTGCTTTCTGCCAGGTAACGGTAGTGTACGTTCATGCCGGTTCGCAAATCAGGCAACAGGAATGTGTTGTACACTACTACAACAAAGTAAGGGAAATAATCGTGTATTACCCGGCCGGAAAGGGATGGAAGGGAAAAATCAAAAAACCCTTTGCTTTTTTGAAAGCCTGGCGAAGAGGACTAAAAGAAGTTGAAGGCCGCCCCTCACTGGTACATGTAAACATACTCACGCGAACCGGAATTCCTGCACTGTGCATGAAGCTGACTAAAGGCATTCCATATGTGATCACCGAGCACTGGTCACGTTACCTGCCCTCACGCAATTCCTACCATGGAGTGTTACGGAAGCTCCTTACCCGCCTGGTGGTGAATCAGGCAGCAGCTGTTCTCCCCATTACCGGAGTTCTTCAAGAGGCCATGATCAGCCACGGGTTGAAGAATAAAAACTATCAGGTAATCAACAATGTAGTGGATGATTTCTTCTTTGAGCCTGCTACCACGGTTGTGCGGGAAGATGCACGTAAACATATTGTTCATATCTCCTGTTTCGACGACGAACCTAAAAACCTCAGCGGAATAATCCGGGTGCTCAGTCGACTTATCACCGAACGGGATGATTTCAGGGTGACCATCGCCGGTACGGGCAAAGATGCTCCGAAAATTATTGCACTTGCTTCGTCGCTAAACATCCCTGAAGATCGTCTACAGTTCACAGGTGAGCTTATCCCCGAAGAAATTGCCAGTCTGCTTCATAGTGCCGATTTCTTTTTGTTGTTTTCGCACAATGAGAATGCGCCGGTAGTGATCAGTGAGAGTCTGGCTTGCGGCAAACCTGTTGTCAGCTCATCTGTCGGAGGCATCCCTGCTATGATTAACAACTCAAACGGAGTGTTGGTAAAACCGGCAGATGAAGACGGACTAAAGGAAGCACTTCATTATATGCTGGATCATTTTAAGGACTATGATGCGCTGGCAATTCAAAAGCAGGCACATGAGAAGTATTCGTACGCTACAGTTGGCAAAACTATCTTTGAACTATACCGAAAAGTTGTGCCATGAACCATACGGTAAACGACATAAAGGTATTTCTGAATCAGGTTCGTAGCAAGGGCTTTTTTCATTTGTTATCCGCCAACGTACTGATACAGATTTTCGCGTTTGCCTCTCAGCTTTTTGTTGCCGGTATTATCTCACCTGATGATTTAGGGCGAATAAAGATTATTCAGACTTACCTGGCACTCTTTTCGATTATTGCAGGGATGGGACTTAGCTCCTCGACTCTGAAAATTTGCTCGGAAGGCAGATCTGAAGCCGAAAACCGGCGCTATTTTAATACAGCCTTTTTCTTTACACTCATAAGCTCCTCACTTTTATACCTTGTGGTGTTGATAGTTAATCACTTCGAACTACTCACCAGTGATCAGCTGATTCGGATGTTGTTACCGCTGGGCTTGTTTCCCTTGATCACCAACTCCCTGTTTATGCTGATGATGGCCTATTTTCAGGCTGCCAGGAACATCCGGCTTTTTTCTATTCTCACCATAACAAATAAAGTAGTAGCTATTGCCGGGATTATTGTTCTTACCTGGTTGATGGGTATAAAAGGATACTATATAGCCTACAACATTAGTTTCGTACTTATGGTTGTGGTGGCCTTTATCGCTTCGCCCCGGCTGTTTAGCAGCAAATTACTTCAACCTGAACGGGCAATGCTGAACGAACATGTGCCCTATGCACGCTCTTCTGTTTTTGCAAATATTACTTCCGAAGCATCGTCGTACATCGATATTCTGATGATTTCATTTTTGTTGAAAGACAATATGGAAGAGATTGGTTATTATAGTTTTGCACTCACGCTGACGATCGCTTTACGCATTTTTCCTTCCACTGTACAACAGATCACTTTACCGTATTTTTCGGAAAAGAGTCGCGATAAAGAGACCTTTATGAACTTGTACAAACGGTATAACCGACTGCTTTATAGCGTGATAATTATAACCTTAGTTCTGTTTGTTGGTCTGGTGCCTCTTTTTATAGAATTGATTTTTAAAGGGAAGTACGAAGCTTCTGTGCCCTACCTTTACCTATTGGGGATAGGCTGGAGTATCCGGCATACAATTCAACTACGAAGCAGTGCTATATTCGGACTAGGTAAAATAGCGTACAACGGATACACCTCATTAATTACCCTGGCAGTGAACCTGCTGGTTTTTCCTGTAATGATTCACTTTTATGGTTTTTACGGAGCTGCCTGTGCAAGCATTATTAGTGGAATAGTTACCTACCTGGGATCGGTTTATTTTTTCCGAAGAGCAATAGCCAAAACAAAATGGGAGGAGTAAGCCACGGCTACTCCCCCCATATCTAAGTTAGTAAATGGTATACTATACCAGTCTTCTTATTAAGTCTTCCTTTTCTCCAACGAGCATATCAATCAACGGAATTTCAATCATCGTGTAAGCACCCGGGCGCGACTTTACTGTAGCACGTGCGCAGGAAACTAAAATCTGGCCGGTCAATGCCGGATTGTTTATTTTCATATTGAATTCAAACAATTGATTGTAGGTAATACCTGAAACCCCTTTACGAACCAGGTTAACGCCATGTCCCATGTCAATCAGGTTGTTCACATCAGCTACCTGTGTAACATGTGTTTCGTCGTGCACAAAGTAGGCATCTGCTTTAATGGCATTGGCTACTTCATCAAATTGATGTCCCTCTTCTACTTCGATATATACCATTCGACGGTGAATACCTGTGCCGGTAGGAATAGTCATTGATAAAGCCTTTTTAACGCCGGGTATCGCTTTTACAGCAACAGTATGTCCCATACTCATACCAGGACCGAAATTGGTATAAGTAATACCTTTAGGAGCCATCGACTCCAGTAAAGCGCGTACCATAGAATCGCTTCCCGGATCCCATCCGGCCGAAATAATGGCTACAGCATTATTTGCCTGAGCAACCGGTTCGAGTTCCTGACGAAGCTCCCAGATAGAACTGTGTATATCGTAACTATCAACCGTGTTAATTCCTAATGCCAGCATTTCTTTAGCTACTTCCGGTACTTTACGGGATGGAGAACATAAAACAGCTACCTGTACATCCTTTACTTTTTTGATATCATCAACTACTAAAATATCATTCAGTTCCGGTGGAGTGTTACCCAGCGAAGCTTTACGACGTACAACTGCTGCTACTTCAAAATCGGGTGCCGATTGCAATGCTTCCAGTACTGCTTTACCGATATTGCCATATCCTACGATGGCAGCGCGAATCTTTTTCATTCTGTTTTTTAGTTTATTTGTTTCCTGTTTCGGGTTACAAAGGTAGCAAATAGAGCGGGGATGACCCAATCAGTCAGCCAAAATGATTTAATCGAGCCCGAAGATATTGCAAACTGAAAGGGATAAGGGTGATATTTTTTAAAACTATAATCGAATAATTAAATCTACCTTTCTAATTATAAGTCTGCTAGTTATAAAAAAATAAAAACATATTCCGGCCTATAATAGCTTTTTAATCAAATCGGGACGATTGATACGGTGTAAGGTTTTATAGATTTCTTTTTTGTACTCCGGTTTATACCAGAAGAAAAACTGCCTTTGTTCCAGCTTTTCCAGTTTGGTACGGGGAGTGTACATTGGTTCGAGTGTATAGGGATGATAGCCCGAATAATAAATTTCCGTAGCTACCGTCATAGGTGTCGGTGTAAAGTCCTGCACCTGCTCGAGCTTAAAATCAAGGTTCTTTGTGCGAATAGCAAGATCGGCCATATCTTCGGGACCACAAGCAGGGTGACTGGAAATGAAATACGGTATTAATTGCTGGTTTTTTCCGGTTTCACGATTAATGCGGTCGAACTGTTCCTTAAACTTGTAAAAATAATCGAAGGAAGGCTTTCGCATTACCTTCAGCACCTGATCAGAAGTATGTTCAGGTGCAATCTTTAACCGACCCGAGACATGTTTTGTTATCAGCTCCCGGGTGTATTCTACGTGCGATTGATTAGCCTTTTCATCTTTCGTATCGGTAAGCATAATATCATAGCGGATACCGCTACCAACGAACGATTTTTTTATACCCGGCAGTTTATCCACCGAACGATAGATATCAATCAGTGGGGTGTGATCGGTACTAAGATTAAAACATACTTTCGGGAAGATACAGGAAGGTCGTTTACACTGCTTGCAAATCTCCATGTCCTTACCACGCATCTCGTACATATTAGCCGAAGGACCTCCCAGATCACTAAGATAGCCTTTGAAATCGGGCATCCTGGTGATTTCTTTTACTTCGTTAAGGATAGACTCTTTCGAGCGTGACACTATAAACTTTCCCTGATGAGCTGAGATTGTGCAGAACGCACATCCACCAAAACAACCTCTATGAAGATTTACCGAGAACTTAATCATCTCGTAGGCAGGGATCTTTTTATTCTTGTACTTGGGGTGTGGCAAGCGGGTATAGGGTAAGTCAAACGACGCATCCAACTCGCCCTGACTAAGAGGTTGGAAGGGCGGATTGACAACAATAAATCGATTGCCGGTTTGTTGCACCAGTCTATCAGCATTGTAGCGATTGGATTCAACTTCAATATGTTTGAAGTTGGAAGCATAGAGCTTTTTATCTTTCAGGCAGGTATCATGATCTACCAGCGTTTTCGTTTTCCATTTCGTATGTTCAGGAACCTCTTTGGTGAGGTAGGATGTTTGTGGAATATCGGTCAGTTCTTTCAGGGATTTTCCCTTTTCCAGTTCGCTGAGAATCGCTAAAAGTGGCTTCTCCCCCATCCCGTATACCAGCAAATCGGCGTTGGTACCCAATAAGATGCCCGGCATTAGTTTATCCGACCAATAGTCGTAGTGAGTGAACCGGCGTAACGAAGCCTCAATACCACCCAACAGTATAGGTACATCCGGAAATAGTTTTTTCAGGGTATTACAATATACTATTGATGCATAATCGGGTCGGAAGTGAGGTTTTCCATCGGGCGAATAGGCATCGTCGGAACGTAAGCGTTTATTAGCAGTATAATGATTCACCATCGAGTCCATATTGCCGGCAGTAACGGCAAAAAACAAACGGGGGCGACCAAATTTCTTAAAATCGCGGAGGTCATCCTGCCAGTTCGGCTGAGGAACGATAGCAACTTTTAATCCCTGAGCTTCCATCATTCTACCAATTACAGCGGCACCGAAGGAGGGATGATCAATATAGGCATCGCCCGAAAAGAGGACGACATCAAGTTGATCCCATCCACGTAAATCGGTTTCCTTTTTAGTAGTTGGTAAAAAATCAGTCAGTTGGTATTCGCGGGGATTAATCATGCTTTCTTACTTAATAAACTTCTGAATCACTGCTTCTGCTTGTTCTTTTGCTTTTTCAAGGTCATCGTTAACGATGGTGAGGTCAAACTGCGGGGCAAACGATAGTTCATATTCTGCCTTTGCTACCCGCAAATCAATCATTTCGGGACTATCGGTGCCACGATTGGTCAGACGGTTACGTAGTTCGTCAATTCCCGGAGGAGCAATAAAAACAAGCAATGCGCGATCGCCGAACTGTTTCTTTATATTCAGTCCACCTATAACATCCACATCGAAAATAATGTTCTTACCCTTTGCTCCAATACGTTCTACCTCACTGCGTAAGGTACCGTAATAACAATCCTTATAAACTTCCTCGTATTCAATAAATTCGTTATTAGCAATTCGGGCACGAAAATCATCAGGAGTCAGAAAGTAATATTCCACACCGTTCTGTTCCGTACCACGGGGAGCCCTGCTGGTAGCAGAAATGGAGAACTCCAGTTCCAATCCTTTTTTAATAAGATGATTAACAATCGTACTTTTACCTGCACCTGAAGGAGCTGAAAAGATAATCAGTTTGGCAGCCATAACATTGATTTATGTAGAGTTAAAAAAAAACAGTAGTCCTGTAAGCCGGGTTCTGTACCCTGATTACTCAGGGTGTTCGTCATTTATCTTGGACAAATGTCACCATTTGCCTCCAGCAATCTACCCCCCGGCATCGGACGGGCCGTCCTACTGCGCCGGTATACATGATCTTGCAACCCATATGGTGTACGGCCGGCTATGTTACCATAACCGCCGGTAGGCTCTTACCCCACCTTTTCACCCTTACCTTCCCGCAGGAAGGCGGTTTTTCTCTGTTACACTACACTGCCCTCACGAACAGCTTCCCGTTAGGAAGTATGGTGCCCTGTGTTGCCCGGACTTTCCTCCCCGTTACAAGAACGGAGCGACAAACCGGACTACTGTTTTGAGGGGCAAAGATACAACAAAATCAGCTTACCCGAAAAAAATCTTCTTTCAGGGTAAGCTGACTATATATATAAGAGCTAATCCGGGATTATACTAACTGATCCAGTTTAGCTACATTCTTATCGATATCATCCTGTGAAAGTGAATAGTTAACAAGATCACCTGCCAGGAACTGGTCGTATGATGCCATGTCCACCAATCCGTGACCCGATAGATTAAACAGAATAACTTTCTTTTTACCTTCTTCCTTAGCTTGTTTGGCTTCGCGGATAGCTGCTGCAATTGCGTGAGCCGACTCAGGAGCAGGCATAATTCCTTCGGTCTGAGCAAATAAAACGCCTGCTTCGAAGGATTCAAGTTGTTGTATATCCACAGCTTCAATAAAGTTATCCTTGAGGAGCTGACTTACCAGCATTCCGGCACCATGATACCGTAAGCCACCGGCATGGATGTGAGCAGGAGCAAAATCATGCCCTAAGGTATACATTGGAATCAGCGGAGTATACCCTGCTTCATCGCCAAAGTCGTAATGGAACTTACCCCGGGTAAGTTTCGGACAGGAAGCCGGTTCGGCGGATACAAAACGGGTTGTAGCCTTACCCTGGAAATTATGCCGCAGGAAGGGGAAGGAAATACCGGAGAAGTTAGATCCACCACCGAAGCAACCGATAACCACATCGGGATATTCTTCTGCCATGGCCATTTGCTTTTCGGCTTCCAGTCCGATAATGGTTTGGTGTAAAGACACATGATTCAACACACTACCAAGCGTATATTTACAATTGGGAGTACTCATGGCCAACTCAATAGCCTCCGAGATAGCCGTACCTAAACTACCCTGATAGTTCGGGTGATCCGTGATTATTTTTCGACCAGCTTTTGTCGACATGGAAGGTGACGGTATTACCTGTGCACCCCAGGCCTGCATCAGCGAACGACGATAGGGCTTTTGTTCGTAACTGATCTTTACCATATATACAGCCAGTTCGATACCAAACATTTTGGAAGCTAAGGCCATAGCAGTACCCCACTGTCCGGCACCGGTTTCGGTAGTCAGGTTGGTAATCCCCTCCATCTTGTTGTAGTACACCTGAGCAATAGCCGAATTCAGTTTGTGTGAACCTACCGGACTAACACTTTCGTTTTTGAAATAAATGTGAGCCGGTGTGTCAAGCGCTTTTTCCAAATTATAAGCACGCACCAGTGGAGTCGGACGATAGATTTTATATTTTTCATATACTTCTTCGGGTATATCAATCCATGCATCTTTTGTATTTGTTTCCTGATCGACCAGTCCTTTTGCAAATAAAGGATACCAATCTTCCGGCTTCGTGGGTTGTTTAGTCCCCGGATGTAAAGCCGGCATAGGTTTATTGGGCATTTCAGCAAGGATATTATACCATTGAGTAGGCATCTCTTTTTCAGAGAGCATAAACCGTTTTTGTTTTTCCATGAGTGCTTAAAATTAGAACGTATAATTGAATTAGATGCAAAAGTAATAAAAGCTGTCGTAAATTTAAAATATTTCAGGGTAATAAATTAATACTTTAAAACATTTACTGCCAGATAGCTTTTAATCTCTCATGATTAAGCTTGTTTATGCTGTTTTCAATAAAAATGAGTAATTTTGCGGATAAAAACAAAATCATGGTACAATCGATGACCGGCTTCGGGAAAGCCACAGGAGAATTCAACGGAAAGAAGTTAGTGGTTGAAGTAAAATCACTTAACAGTAAACAACTGGATATTTCCACCCGGATTGTAGGTACCTACAGGGATAAAGAGATTGAAATCAGGAATGAATTATCTCAGGCCCTGGAACGGGGAAAGATAGATCTTGCACTTTATATGGAGAATTCAGGAAAGGAAAGTGCAACACAGATTAACCCCGCATTGTTTGAATCCTATTACCTTCAGATTAAAAGCCTTGCCGAACAACATTCGATGGAAATTCCTACGAATTGGTTTGAAATTATACTTCGTTTACCGGATGTAATGAAAACAGAAACATCCGAATTAGACGAAAATGAATGGAAGCAGGTTAAGGAACTCCTGACTACTGCCATTGCACAATTAAAGGAATACCGAGAGCAGGAAGGGAAATCGCTGGAACAGGTATTCAGACAACGTATAGAGGATATACGCAATTTATTGAAAGAGATTGAGCCATTCGAGGCCGAACGAATTGAGAAAATAAAAGCCCGTCTGGAAGAAAACTTACAGAATATCTCTGACAAATTTGACTACAACACGAATCGTTTGGAGCAGGAATTAATCTTCTACATCGAGAAACTGGATGTAAATGAAGAAAAAGTCCGCCTGCGTGCACATCTTGATTATTTCATTCAAATTATGGAATCGGAAACATCACCCGGTAAGAAGTTAGGATTTATCGCTCAGGAAATGGGACGCGAAATCAATACGCTGGGGTCGAAATCGAATCATTCGGAAATGCAGAAAATTGTTGTATTGATGAAAGATAATCTTGAACAGATTAAGGAGCAGGTACTGAATGTATTGTAAAGATACTGTACCGGTTTATTAACTTTAATGCGGCATGCAATCATGAAAATCACAGAATATATTAAAGCATCCTACAAATTTATTACCCACGATTTGTGGCGAACAACAGATGCGGAGCTGGCAAAGCATAAACGACTACCTTTCCGACTGTTAAAAGTGGTGATGATAGCCGTCAGAGGAGTAAGCCGTGATAATTTAAATATCAACGCCTCGGCCCTTACCTATTCGGTTATGTTTGCACTGGTGCCAATGATCGCCCTGTTTATTGCTATCGGTAAAGGGTTTGGGATTGAAGCCAGCATTAAAGACTGGCTGACTGAAGCAATGGCAGCTCAAAAAGAGTTGATTCCTTTTATCATGGGTTTTGTTGATCGTTATCTTGAATCGTCGCAGGGCGGATTATTTATTGGTATTGGTATTGTGATTCTGTTGGTTACTGTTATGAATTTACTTAACCAGGTTGAACGTACCTTTAATAATATCTGGCAGGTTAATAAATCACGTTCCTTACTGAGGCAATTTACCAGTTATTTTTCATCTCTCTTTGTGATACCGGTCCTGATTGCACTCACGGGGGGTATCAATATTTACTTCAGCAACCTGCTCGATCAATGGCAGTTAACTAAAGTGCTTTCGCCGCTATTGACACTGGGAATGAAATTTACTCCCTATCTTATAAGCTGGTTGGTTTTCACAGCCATCTACATCTCTGTTCCCAATACCAAAGTAACCTTTAGAAGTGGATTTATAGCTGGTATCGTAGCAGGAACTGCATTTCAGTTTTTCCAGGTTTTATACATTGAAGGTCAAAGTTACCTTTCGCGTTATGATGTTGTATACGGTAGTTTTGCTGCCATCCCTTTATTATTATTGTGGCTGCAGATTTCGTTTACTATCCTTTTGTTGGGTGCCGAAATTTCATACGCTTCCCAGAACCTGCAAAACTACGACTACGAAGGTGATACAAATGCAATAAGTATTCGGTATAAAAAATTTATAAGTTTATTTCTTACCTATATAATTATTAAGCGTTTTGAAAACAACGAAGCCCCGGTTCGTGATGATGAGTTTTCAACACTCTACAAATTACCGATACGATTAATAAATCAGGTATTATCCGAACTTACCAATGCACGGATAATTACCGAAATTGTTGATAGCGATGAAAAGTCGAAAGCCTATCAGCCGGCCATGGACATTCATCAGTTAGATATTAAAACCCTCTTCGAACGACTTGAATCAGATGGAGCTGAGTTGTTTCTCAGCAATAAAAGTGAAGAACTGGACAGGCTCTGGAATATATACCTCAACCTGAACGACCCCGAACATAAGGAAGACGAGTTAAAATTGATAAAAGACATTTTGCTGGAAAAGAAAAAATGATTCGTTTTAGTGTATACTGCCTTGAAGAAAATTATTGGGATAACAGGAGGAATCGGAGGAGGTAAAACCACCTTGTCAAATCGGCTCAGAAAAGCTGGTTATCCGGTGTATGATACCGATCTGGAGGCAAAACGTTTGCAAAACGAAGACCCGGAATTAATAGCAGCCATCAAGGACTTACTTGGACCTGATGTGTATGTTGATGATCGTTTAGACCGGCCCGCGGTTGCTGCCAGGGTGTTTAGTAATGCGACTTTGTTGGGCCGCTTAACCCGATTAGTGCATCCGGTAGTTAAACGTGATTTTATGAAATGGGTTAGTTTACAGCAATCTCCCTTAGTATTTATCGAAAGTGCAGTTTTGTTTGAAGGAGGATTTGATACATTAACAACTAAAAATATTGTGGTGACTGCACCCGAGGAGATTCGAATAGAGCGGGTGATGCATCGTGATCAACTTACACGGGAACAGGTGGTGAAGAGGATAAACAATCAGCTTCCTGAACCGGATAAAGAAGCCAGAGCAGATTTGGTAATCTATACCGACACCGGATTACCACCCGATGAACTACTAAAAAAAGTGCTTAGTGAATTATAATCTCACTAAGCACTTTTTTTTAACAGGACTTCAACTTCTTAATTCATCGAAGGCAGAACAGAGTATTCACGGGAGTAACGAAGGTGTTGATCAACGTAGTTTTCATCGTAAGTTACTTGTACATCAGCAATGCTTCCATCTTCAGCTTTTACCAGGGTGTATACCGGATTTACAAATCCTTTGTAAGGTGCGATATTTAACTTGGCATATCGATCCAGAACTTCGGTATGAATTTCCTGATTTACTTTCACGGCATAGGTTTCAACCATTTGCTTAGCAGCTTCAAAATCGCCGGTTGATTTAATGCGTTGAATTTCCTTCAGCAGTTCCCCAAACAGACCACGGAGTTTTTCATAATCGTTGACAACCACAAAGGTCTTTCCGTTCACCTTTTTGAGTTCAACCACTTTATCGTCTTTTCCTTTCTCGTATACCCACGAAGCTATTAACTGACGGTTACGCATGTGCGCCTGTTCAATATTTTTACCGGGCTGAATACGGGTTAACTGAGTCATCAGGCCATTCATCAGATAACTGTAGTACTGTGTTTTATAGGCCTCCATGTCGGGAAGTAATCCTAATTCGACCAATTTTGGGTCGGCAACATAATACAAACCAAATAAGTCGGCACGTGCTTCTTCTATCGGCGAACCGTAGGCTTTTAAGGCATCCGGACTAACACCCGGCAGTAATTTTCCCGAACCATGACCAAGGCATTCATGCAAATCAGTGTGAAGGTTATCAGTAAGGGCACCATAGTTGACTGCGCGTTCAATTTCTTCCTTACTTACCATAAACTCTTCACGGAAACCACTTCCTGATGAAGCCTGGTTGTACGCTTCGGTAATGTTTTCGATGGTTACCGACTTAGATCCATGTTCGGCACGAATCCAGTTCGAGTTGGGCAGGTTGATACCAATTGGAGTAGCAGGGTAACAATCACCTCCCAGCATCGCTACCGTAATCACCTTAGCAGTAACACCTCTTACTTCTTCTTTCTTATATTGCTTATCAGTAGGTGAATTATCCTCAAACCACTGAGCATTATCACTGATAATGGTGGTTCGTTTGGTTGCTTCCACGTCTTTGAAATTCACAATCGACTCCCAGGTAGCCTTCATTCCAAGCGGATCGGTATAGGTTTCAGTAAAACCATTCACGAAATCAACCTGTGAATTCAGGTCTTGTAACCAGAAAATAGAGTATTTGTCGTAGGTTTCAAGATTACCGGTCTCGTAATAATCGATCAGGGTTGAAATTACTTTCTTCTGACTTTCGTTTTCAGCAACTTCAGCAGCTTTGTGTAACCAGCCTACAATGCGAATGATAGCTTCTGAATACATCCCTCCTACTTTCCACTTAATCTCCTGAATCTTACCGTCTCTTTTCACCACTTTGCTATTCAGACCGTAAGGTACCGGACGTGGATCGTTGGGATTAGCCATTCCCTGATAAAAAGCTTCTACTTCGGCCTGACTTACTCCCTCATAGAAGTTATTGGCCGAGCTGAGAACCAGATCAACATCGTTTTCCTGATTGGTGCGTTTTGGATAAAGCGCCGGATCGAAGATTACCGGAAATACGCGTGCAATGAATGAATCAACCGACTCGCCGGTGGCCAGTGGCAGTTGGGTAGAATCAATCCCTTGTACAGCCGTACGCAGAAAGTCTTCAGAAAATCCGGGTTTAAATTTATCCTCTGAATAATGGTGATGAATACCATTTCCCATCCAAACCTGTTTCAGGTAGGTAGTCATAGCTTCAAAATCAGCAGCCGTTTTATCTCCGGTATAATTCACATACACAGCCTCGAGCAACCTGCGAATGCTAAGGTTATTTTTGTGATTCTGATCGAATAAAATATCACGACCTTCAAGAGCAGCCTGCGATAGATAATACACCAGCATTTTCTGATTCAATGATAACTGGTCAAAATTATTAACCTTATACCTAAGAATCTGTACGTCAGCAAAACGGTCGACTTCGTATTGGAAGTCAGCTTCTTTTTGTTGTTGGCCGCATGCAGCCAGCAGTAAACCTGTCATAATGATACTTGTAAGTTTCTTCATATTCTAAAAAATTTATTCTCTATTCGTAGTTAACTCCTGTGCTTTTGCTTCATTCCAGAATTCATCCATCTCAGCCAGCGACATTTTCTTAAGGTCTAAGCCCATAGCGATGGTTTGTGACTCAAGGTAATTGAAGCGGCGAATGAATTTACGATTTGTTCGTTCGAGAGCATTTTCAGGGTTAATTTTATATAAACGGGCAGCGTTAATCAAACTGAAAAACAAATCCCCGAACTCAGCTTCCATACGGTCCTGGTCCATGGATTCAATCTCAGCCTGCAGCTCGTTAAACTCTTCCTTTACTTTATCCCATACCTGTGATTTTTCTTCCCAATCGAATCCTACATTACGAGCCTTGTCCTGTACCCTGTAGGCTTTAATGGTAGCAGGAAGTGAATTGGGTACACCGGCTAAAACCGAACGATTCCCACCCTTTTCCTTTAATTTAAGATCTTCCCAGTTTTGCATTACTTTATCCGGATTGTTGGCTTCAACTTCGCCGTAGATGTGAGGATGCCGGTAAATCAATTTCTCGGAAAGATTTTTCATTACATCATAGATATCAAAGTCGTTGGTTTCACTTCCCATCTGGGCATAAAACACCACATGAAGCAATAAATCCCCCAATTCTTTACTTATTTCCTTCTTATTATCCTTCAGGATGGCATCAGCAAGTTCGTAGGTTTCCTCTATGGTTAGTGTTCTCAGGCTTTCAAAGGTCTGTTCCTTATCCCACGGACATTGCTGTCGGAGGTCGGCCATTATTCCCAGTAAGCGTTCAAATTGTTCTTTCTTTTCTTCCAGCGTATGCATGTACAATTATTTAACTATATAATAAGTACAAAGGTAGAAAAAAATACTGTTAGCTTCCTTCACTTATCATAAAATGGCTATATTTGTATACTTAAATTAAGAATCTAATACAAGAGAAAACACATGAAAACAGCTGTACTGATTGGTGCAACTGGTTTGATAGGTGGTGAAATTTTACATCAGCTTATCAATCAGTCGCTATTCACTGAAATCCGCATCCTTGTTCGACGTCCCTATACAGCTCCTGACCCCCGCGTCAGGGTACTACAACTCGACTTTACTGATAAGGAGGCCTTTCGCAAAGGCATACAGGGAAGTCACCATGTATTTTGTGCAGTAGGTACAACCCGCAGTAAAACACCCGATCTTAAGGAATACCGAAAAATTGATGTTGACATTCCTGTAACTGCTGCAAAACTGTGCGCGGAAGAAAATGTGATCAGTTTCCACCTTGTCTCCTCGGTTGGCGCTTCAGGTAAGAGTTCTAACTTTTATACCCGTATGAAGGGTGAAGTTGAGGATACTGTTTCCGGGTTCTCCATCCCGGGTATTATTTTTTATCGACCATCATTATTACTAGGTAAACGAAAGGAACGACGTACTGCCGAAAAAATATCAGGTGGCATAATGAAATTGCTAACTCCCGTTATACCTGATAAGTACAAACCAATTCAGGCTTCCACTGTTGCCAAAGCGATGATTCGCGATGCAATGAGCGCAGTAAAGGGGACAAAAGTGTACCATTACGCCGAAATGATACAAAACTAAAACTATCCACCTTATTGGTTAAAATGTCCTCCCTTACCGAAGCTTTCCTGACTAATTTTGCCGAAGCTTATTTTAAGGAAGCTTTCGCTTTTTTTTGAAAATATACTTAATGAAAATAACCATGAGAACATCAATCACACGCTTACAGAATTTAAAATTCCGTGGGTGGCTGATGGTACTGTTACTGGCAGGTGTTGCGTTGACATCCTGTGACAAGTATCCACTCGACGACGAGGAGCCCGATTGGCTGGGAGCCAGTATTTACGATTACCTGAAAACAGATGGCAGGTTTAGCAACTACCTGCGACTGGCCGACGATCTGGAGTATGTCGAGGTACTTAGTAAGACAGGTAGTAATACTCTGTTTGTAGCCACCGACTCAGCATTTAATGAGTTTTACAAAAACAATCCCTGGGGAGTACGCAGGTACGAAGATCTCACTCCGGCTCAGAAGAGTCTGATTCTGAATTTCGGGATGATCAATAATGCCTACCTGGTGGATATGCTGGCCGATTACAATAATAATGGTCTTCGAGAAGGAGCCGCCATGCGGAGGCAGACTGCAGTAACTGTACTCGACACCATTCCTTATAATAGTGGTGACCAACTACCTAAGACTAAATACTGGGATTATTACCGGACTAATGGAATGTATATCCTGAAGGATAACACTCCGCTTACCCTGATGTATTTTACGGAACCCCATATGGTACAGAATCTGATTTCCAATCACGATTTTAATATTATTACCGGACTCACCCGTAACGAGAACGATGCTCACTTATTCGGCATTAAAATAATCCGGAAAGATATCACCTGTAAGAATGGTTACCTTAATATACTGGAGAAAGTAATGATTCCACCGGTGAACATGGCCGAATATGTAAGTACCAACAGCAATACATCCATATTCGCTGAAGTACTGAATCGTTTTTGTGCTCCTTATTACGACAGCGAAAATACAATCGCCTATCGTCAAATCAACACCTCGTTTAGTGATTCAATCTTCGTAAAACGTTATTTTGCACGTATTGGTGGAATTAACCGCTACCCTGCCGGACAAGCAGTGCCGACTGATATGTTGCTTCCGTTTGATCCGGGATGGAACTCCTACATTCGTATTGCTCAGGGAAATGCGTTACAGTCGGATATGGCTGCCATGTTTGTGCCAACCAATGATGCAATGAACGAATATATTAATTCGGGTGCAGGTGCCGTATTAAAAGATCGATTCAAATCGTGGGACAGTATCCCGAATGATATTCTTCCCCTGTTTATAAAACGTCATATGCGAACCTCATTTATAGAATCAGTACCCAGCAGGTTTGCAACCATGGTAGATGAAGATAACTCGGTTCTGCCTGTTAAGGAAGCTGATATCGTTAAAGCGTACATCGGTACTAACGGAGTTATTTTTGAAACCAACAAAGTATATCCTCCCGACGATTATATCTCAGTATATGGTCCGGTATTGTTGAGTGCCAACGATGCTACCGATGATAATAAGACCAAAATATGGAAATGGGCGATTACGCAAAACGACTTTCGCCTGTACCTGAACTCATTAGTAAGTACCTATAGCTTCTTTGTACCTACAGATGAATATTTCAAAAACTACATCGATCCTGTTTCAATTGGTAAAGATGTAATCAGCGGATTGCGATCCTTTTACAATACAAGAACCAATGCAGTCAATGCTGCGATTCACCAGTACTTTCCTGAATCAAACAGCTTTGGTGACTCAATTGGTGTAATCACCGCCGAACCTTTCCTTCGAAACAGAATGCTCGACATGCTGAACTCGCATGTAGTAGTAGGAAGTGTGGAATCGGGACGTGAATTCTATATTACCAAAGGAAACGTAGCTCTTAAAGTAAGCGGTAGTAACAACGACCTGAAAATTGAGGGGGGCGGAAATATAAGCATGAACGAAACAATAAACACAACAAGGGCTTACAGTCAGTCGAATGGTAAGACCTATTTTATTGATCGTCCCATACAGGCTCCTCAACAGTCGGTATATAAGGTGTTGAGTGAAACTCCTCAATTCAGTGCCTTCTTTGCATTGCTCTCAGGTTTCCCTGCCGATAGCAAATCAGTTGTATTTGTAAGCAAATCCAACTTCTTCGGGATCGACTATAACGTTAAGTTCTTTAATACCTTTAATTACACGGTTTATGTACCTACTAATGACGCTATAAACGATGCCATCAATAAAGGCTTAATAAAACCCTGGGATACAGAGGGGGCTATTGTAGGAATAAATGACTTAACCGATGAAACTGAACGACAGGCTGAGATAGTTAAACTGGAACGTTTTGTTCGTTATCATTTCCAGGATAATTCCGTATTTGTCGACAAGGTAGCACAGAATAAGGTATTTCAATCGGCCACTATCAAACTAAATGATGTAAATACTCATTTCAACACCTTTAAAAATAAGTATTATAAGTTGGGGGTTAGTAGTAATGGCGGAGATTTAGTACTTACCACTGAACAGAATAAAACAGCGCGGCTTGTCAAAACTGATAACCTTTATAATATAATGACAAGGGATTATGTATTCAACAACCGCCCGTCATCGTTTAAAAATGCTGATGGTACCGGTAGTGGAGCAGAATACAGCACTTCTACCATTCTTACATCATCAACGGCGGTAATCCATCAGATTGATGCAGTGTTGACCTTTGAATAATAATCCGGATAAAAGAAAAAACAAATGAAATCAAGCTATAAACTTATTCTGCTGTTAGTGATATTCACTACTTCCCTGTCCGCTGTAGCTCAGCGTATTGTTCAGGGAACAGTGACCTCCAAAACCGACGGAGAACCGTTAATCGGAGTAAACATTACTGAAGAGGATGCCAATAATCGTGTTATTAGTGGTACGATTACCGACTTCGACGGAAAGTATGTACTTCGGATTAAAAGCAACAGCCATCGGATAGTTGTGAGTTATGTGGGTTATACTAAGTTTGAACGTGTTATTGGAACAGCGAATGTTATCAATGCACAGCTTACTGAATTAACGCAGCAAATAACTGACGTTGTGATAACTGCGCAACGCCGTCAAACCGAGGGAGGATTCAGTATTCCCAAACGAGAAATTGCCACCGCTGTACAAACCATCGAAATGAAGGAAGTTGAAGGTATTCAGGTTTCCTCTATCGACGAAGCATTGCAGGGACGAATTGCCGGTCTCGACATTGTTGCCAACTCCGGCGACCCCGGTAGTGGTACCACCATGCGTATTCGTGGTGCAAGTTCGATCAATGGAAATAATCAACCACTTATCGTTTTGAACGGTGTACCGTATGAAATGCAGGTAGATCAGAGTTTCGACTATGCCAATTCAAATCAGGAACAATATGCTAACCTGCTGAGTATAAATCCGGATGATATCCAGGAAATCTCCGTATTAAAAGATGCTGCTGCTTCGGCTGTATGGGGTTCCAAGGGGGCTAACGGGGTAATTATGATTACTACCAAACGAGGTTATTACGGTCCGACAAAAATTGAATACTCGTTTCGCTATACCGGTACTATACAACCTCAGGGATTGAATATGCTGAACGGTGACGACTATACCATGTTGATGAAACAGGCTTTTTTCAATCCTGCTCAGGACGAAAACGCTGCTAATTATGATGAATACAATTATAATAAGTCGTTTTCCGAGTACCACAACTTTAATAAAAATACCAACTGGGTTGATGCGGTTTCGCAGATAGGTAATATTAATGACCATTATCTAACCCTGTCAGGTGGTGATGAACGTGCAATCTATCGTATCTCGGGTGGCGTAATGAATCAGAATGGTACCGTCATTGGACAGTTATTTAACCGTCTGTCCTCACGGGCG
>JAQUYE010000030.1:0-4379 GCA_028691965.1 Paludibacter sp.
CGATAGTACTTACAGAAGTCATTAACCAGCTCTACTAGTTTACGCTCATACTTAACGAAAAAGGACTTAAGTACCATCAGCCGTTCGCCCTGGCGTTGCCCGGCAACTATCCAGTTGATGTTTGCGTTATAATCCATCGCAATTGATATCGGAGCATTGTGATCGATATCGCCATCTTGCAGGGAACTTGTATCGCCGGCCTTATCAAAATCATATTCGAGATTCTGTAGGTAGCTATTATTGTAGGCAGAGTAATAGTGGATTGTCTCTTTAAGGTTGTTGTAAAAACCTTCCTGAGAATTTCGAACCTTCAGGCAAAGTATGGATGTCATAAACACTAGCGGTGGCAGATCCCTCTTCATCTGCTTAATATAGGATTCTCCGAGCACTTCAAGATTCTCAAGTGAACTAAATTCATTGTAATCAACCGCAATTCTCCTGAGCTGCGCCAGCTTGCGGGCGTACATCTTGTATTCACTGATCAGATAAGTTTTCGAATCCGTCTTCATGCGTTCGCGGATCCGAAACATCTGATATATTATTCCATCTATGCTTTCGATAAGTTCCGGATCCATTTGGTCCTTGTACGAGAGAAACCAGGAACCTCGCTTTGTCATGGGCATATCGGATACAATAAGCTTTGAACGGTAAAATGGCGATCGCATGAAGTTGCCCTGGTATCCACCGATTGCTGGAAATGTTTCTTCTTTCAATTTAACCGGATCCAGAAGTTTTGCTTCGTCAAAAATACCATAATCTAAAGTCAGGGAGTTGGACGTACCAACACCGTCCTGACTTATAATATACTGAATTGAGCCGTTGTACCATGAAATAACATGATCGTATGATTCTGGCTGAATAAATGGCTCCTTGAATTTGGCCGATTTAGGCGGCCTACGGCCAACGTAATAGTGAACGTTACGTTTGTATTGGAAATCCTCCAAAGCTTTGAATGTGCCCGGTAGTGTTCGCGTGAGAGCTTGTTGGAATGTAGAAGCAACGAATGCTCCGGAACTACCTGGCATTCGTTGTACGTTTCGTAGAGCAAATGGAGCTACTAAACCATGTGATTTACCCAGTCGGCGACCCCCTACTACAACTACAGTATTACATCCTCTGGTATTGACACGTTGTTGCGCCGGATTAAAGTAAACTAGTTTGTTATTCATATGATTCAACAGGTTCAATATCTATGTCCTCGTAAGTAACATCTTCAATACTCTGCAGATCTTCCTGGTATTTCCTGAACATCTGTGCAATCTTATCTTTAAGGTTAGGAATAGGTTTAATTCCAATTACTGACGGGTCGGATGTGATTTCAAAACTCTGAGGTCGGATTTCATCCCAGGGGAATTCGGTCGGATCATCCTTATCAAGTTTATTATATTTTGCATATACGGCCATCGCCTTTGTTATGCCATCATGATCATTCTTACTTTCCGCTATTTCGAATGCACGGTTGATTCTTAAATTGAACTGATATAAATGCCAGTCTTTAGATGAACGGTTAATACTACCCAGTAGCTCTTGAATTAAACGGATATCATCATAGGCAACTGATTTTTGGATTCCGTACATTTGCATGAGATGTTGTGCTAACTCCTTCTGCTTTTTTCTTGGGAATTCATTCCATAGCGTATATCCGGACCGAATTCTTAAAAGTCGATTCCGGGTATCCTCATTTAAATGACTGAGCTTATTTACATCGTCATATAAATGCCGTTTACAGATTTCTAAAGTAGAAGTTTTACTCATCACTTTTTTGGTTATCGATATACTTACTTACCAGCTCAATGGCTACTGTCGAGCCAAGCTTTGCCAATTCAATTTCCTGAGAACGTAGTTCAAGTATCCGCTTAAGTTTCCCTTTGTTATAGGACCTGAACTCTTTTGTCTCACGTTTTGAAATAGATTCACGTAATAAATCAGAATCAACATCCAATAGGATGGCAATCTCTGTAATAGTCAAAAAATTTGAGGCATATTCTTCGAGTAATACCAGGCTTTCATCTGATAGCTTCATAATTCAACTGTTTTCAAGTCTTTGATTTTCTCACGGAATGGTATTATTATTTCTTCGCGCGTAGTTATTAAGATACTCTCTGTCCGGTTTCCTCTGGTAGCGTTTTGACTTCCGGTTACACATACTGAAAATTTTGCAGCATCTAATATAACTACCTTCGCATGTATTTTACAGTAATGAATTTGGTCGAATACATTCGCGCAAAGTTTCATTATCTTTTTTATTTTCTGAGCTGCTTTGAAGTCCAAGATCAAAATGATTGAATCAATCATTTTCTTATTCCTGAGCATCCATATTTTTCGAATAAACTCTTCTGAAACACTAAAAGTAACCACCGTTACTTTAGAAACACCTAGCTGCCCGACAACACATTCAATGATATTGTGAAGTTGCATTGTATTATTCAAATCAGCCCGGAGATAGTCCGGGCCGATCTGATCAAGTTCAATTTTGCTCATCGACTCCGGAGGGGATAACACCCAATGCAATTAATCGATCAACAATTTTCTGTTCCACATTCTGTCCACCTGAAATCAATTCATTGTACCTCTTTAAGCATTCGTACTTTACCTTATCAGTAACAGTGCTCATTTTGGCAGTTCTACTAATATATGTGCGGTGCTTTTGAACCGTTTGCACATCAAGTCCTCCAGAATTACCTTCAACGACATCTACACTATCAATTTTGAATGCATCGTACTTTTCCCAGGCATCGCGAATATCCTTATCCAGCTTCAGCAGCTCGTCCAGGAGTGGTTTGCGGTCTTCAACGCTGAACTTATCGTCTTCGGACATTAGCTTCAGCTTTTCGTGAAGTGATCGCATCATGTGATACTTTTCAGTATTGCCAATGAAAATCATCTGAATTTCGTCTGGAAGTGAATCATGATCATTTCGCTTTCCTCTTATCTCTCCTGTTAGAGGGTTCAGATTTTCATTTGCTGGGTCTTCATCTTCTGTGTCGTCGCCGGCATCTGTCTGAGGAATTTCAATTTTGTGTTCGTTCATGTACTTTTTAAGTACATATTCAATCTTTTCGAAGTTTTTACGTCGGACTACATTTTGATGAAGAATCCGGTTCCTGGTAATTTGAAGTAAAAGTGTTGCGCCAGCATCAAGATCTCTTTCGTTGATTGGCTTCTGAAGCCAATCTAGAACTTTAATTTGAAAAGAATTTAATTCATCCATTTGATTGAATTTAGGATTATTATTTAGGTGAAATCAAATGTATTATCGTGTAATTACATCAAAAAAGACACAAAAAAAGCCTGCAAAATGCAGGCTCTTTTATCACTCTTCTACCAATTATGGTAATTCAGGGTTAATTGCACCATCAGCAGTTACAATTTCACCATCATAGAATGGTGCAGGACACACGTCGGTAACTGTTACTGTAAGTGTGGTACCTACTTCATCGGTGGGTGCAGCTCCCAGGGCCTGAGAAAAAGAAGTGTCGGTATCCCACATTTCATTTCCAAGCACACGGTACTTGCCTTTTTTCGTTTCGAACAGGTAAACCATATCGTCGTTATTTGCCTGACGACAGAACGCGCTAGCATCTTCCTCAACGCCCGGGTGCACGAATGTGCCTGTATTGATTGAAGTTTTGGAAGGTTTCGAGCCTTGCGTTGCACAGTTAACCGGCGATTTATCCACGATAATGCCAATTTTTGTGAATGTGGCAGTTGCTGCAAGTGTAAAACTGCCGACGTAGGTTGCCAGTTCGCCCATACCGGTTACAAAGGTATCTGGTAGAGTTGGCCAAGCTACAATGTCTCTTTTTGGAATTGCATAAACATTTCGTTTTGCACCAGGGAGAACCACTGCACCTTCGCTCCATTCCATTTCTCCGTATTTAATTGTACTCATGAGTCAATTGAATTTTATGTTGATACTAAATTAACCCTGTGGTGCTTCGTAAAGCTTACCAATCAGCAGATGTTCGGGTTGTATACTTTCGTATTGTGCTCCGAAAAGGATGGCACTCGAGAGTGTAACCAGGAACGGAGAGAATCGATCCACTTCCAACTTCTCCAGGTCGTTGCCAGAACCGGTACCAACCAGCATGTTCTTCTTTGAAGTCATCTGGATGAATTGAGAGTTCTTCTTTGAGGCCAGAGGTACAAGCTCGCAAAGATTGTTCGTTCCTTCCAGGAATGTTTTTTTGAATTCCTTGTTGTAAGGAGCTGCACCAACAGTTGCCTGGTAATCGTCGACATACGCATCGTAGATGTTCCATGGCAACAACATTTTCACACTTTCTTCGCGGAGTTCATCCTTAGCTGCACGATACATCAGCTTCAGCGAATCGTAAGCATTGCTGCTGGTGATTGCTTCTGTAAAGCCAAACAGGTTA
>JAQUYE010000030.1:4389-32524 GCA_028691965.1 Paludibacter sp.
GGTTACCAATACCTGTGGTAATTTTATTCCCGGTGATTTCTGCAGCTGCGATGGTATCGAAACCATTGAACAGGTCCTTGGTAGTTGTACCACCGGCATCACGGACTGCATCAAACAAAGCTAAGTTCAACTTTGTCGACAAGCTTTTCAGTTCAGCGGCAATGATGGCTTTGGTAATTTCTGTGTCGGTCAGCTTCTTACCGGAAAGGATTAAGCTACCATAAATCGACTGCAACACATCGTTGGGGTCGAATTCTTTGATAACAGAACCAAGATAAACCTCCAGCTCGCGGCCAAGGATTTCGGTGGTTGTGTTTTTACGGTTCGGATCGTATGGACCAAACTGCGCATTTCCACGCAGCATTCCTACATGCTCCTTGTATAGAACATTAGTACGCAGGGTCATATGTTCAAGAGTGGCCTGCAGGGCGATGGTGATAACCATCAACAGTTCTTTACGGAATTTCTGTGCCGATTTGGCCAGCGCTTCGGGGGTAATAGTGATATTTGCCATTTTGTAAAATGTATTTAGGCGTTAAAAAATTACGGGATCATGTCGTACAGTTCTTTAGCTGCACTAACGGTATTGAAGAATTCGTTTTCTACTTCTTCAGTTTTACCGTCGCTTTCTTTACCAGCTCCGGTAGTTGTTGTTGCACCAGCATTCTTTTTAAGGTTATCAACCTGCGTTTTCAAACCTGCAATTTCGTTATCCTTTTCGGTAACCTGAGCTTCGGCAGTGGTGGCGCGCTGTTCGGCGTTGGTTTTTTCGGTAGTCAAGGTATTAACCCGACCCTCGAGCGTTTCAATTTCTTTGTCGATGGTTTCGATCTGCGCTTCGTTCAGAAATACTCCATCAGTCTCGGTACTTTCAAGCTGTTCGACTTTGAGAATAGCATTGATTTTAAGCGGTTGCTTGTTCATTGGTTCGGAAGTTTTTATGTTAGTGAAAAAATTTGATTTTGAAATGAAATTTGTTGGAAGACCGAAAGCGTTAAGCTTATTACCCATTTCGTTAAGATTAACCTTCTCCTTTACGTTGATAATTTCATCAATAAGTCCCCATTCTTTGGCCTCAGTTGCAGTAAGCCATCCGCCGACCTTCATCAGGTTGAGCATTTCATTGATACTTTTACCAGTTTTTTCAGAATACATCTGAGCAATAACAAGATCCATCTTCTGATTTTCTTCTTTGTTCTTTGTCAGATCTTCAATGGCTTGTGCAATCTCGTCTGCGTTCATATTGCCCCAAACATCAACCCAGTTCATTACCTTATGAATAAGATAGAATCCAGATGATGACATACTTACCTTCTTCGCTTTCAATGTGGCCAACGTAGCTGCAGAAGCATTCATAGCAAACAGGTCGACTTCCACATTTCCATGTTCTGCAAAACGTTCGGCGATATCCAGCCCATGGTCGAGGCTTCCACCCATAGAGTTTATTCGCACACGAACAAGCTGACCTGGATACTTGCCAAGTTCGTTTTTCACAAAGCGTTTCGAGTAGTAATTCTCCCCGATGTACCCGTCGATATCTATCTGATACTTGTTTTTAGACATAAAAAATTGCACTATGAAGTTTCATAGTGCAACATTAATTTGTATTTCATTTAGTAAAAAAGACTTATAATGCAACAATTTTGAGAGGAGGAAGGGTTGATCGCCAGTTAATAGTAAAATCAATAGCTCTAACTCCTGAGGGAAGTTTATCACTGTTTGGTATGAATACTATCATTGGGTATGGTCTTTTATCAGTCCCAACCAAATACGAGTTCTTATGTAAATCTGTAACTTTGTACACATAGTTACCTTTAATTAGCTGATCACGTACCGACTGCGAAATATCAGGACGATCTAATAATGTACCTGAAATAACCGTATTATATACAGTTCCGGCATCAGTATCTTCATTGGTATAATTTATACTAGCATTGCCTACCATTGGCAATTTTGTAAATATCCCAATTACTGATATTGTAGCTCCAGGATGCAAGTGTTGCTTTGGATAGAGTGTAATGGATGCAGCATGTAAAAACTCAACTTTGCAAATTCCCGGAAGATTAAATGTTTCCATTTCTGTATATTTTATTTGTTGTAATAATTCTATATATTTGGTATATAACATTATAGCCAACAATGTCGGACGAAATCACTATATTTTTATGCCTTTTTCAGTAAAATATTTTTTTCGAGTACGATAATATATTTGGCTAATAGTATACCACTCGTTTTCTCCAACTCCGTGTTTTTCCATCCATGCATAAATTAGAGTTGATATTTTGGTATTACCATTTTCAAGGCTACCAACTTCTTCCATCAGGTTTTTTATTAATAAAGTTCTGAAAGATTCGGCCAATGCATTTTTCCCCGACTGGTAGAGATAGTTGTAAACTCGTGGATCCTTTCCTTTGAAGTATGGTATAACCACTGAAACGTTACTTCCTTCACCTGTATCAGGTATTGCATTAATAGGCGTTTTAGTCAGAAACTCATTAAGAACCCGGCTTTCAGGACTCTCTTTTATTAACTCTGATGGCTTTCCAAAGGTATGTTCAATCCATTGAGCCAGGTAAGTTGGAACTGTTAAGTATACTACGAATTCACTCATGTGCAAATATATAATAGAGGTTTATTAGTAAAAAATCAGTTACTTCTGAAAATAAAAGCTATTAAGCTTAATTTCAACATTGTGATATTCTTTTACCACTTGTTCAAATTCTCTGGAAAGAGGGTTAGTTTCTTCTATCTTAACTAGTAGCATTTCTGCACGTTCGTTCAGCTGTACCAATTCAGACTTTGATCGTTCGAAAACAGGGATTGTTTCCCGTTGCATTAATCGTCTTCGTTCTGTTTCTCTTCGCGCTTTTTCTTCTTTCTTATTAGTAACATACTTTCTAAGTTCTCCTCGATCGTAACGGATCATTGCATTGGTTTTCCGACGATAGATTTGACTCATGGAACGTCCTGGTAGTTCTAACTCTATCAGGCGATTTTCCTGTACTGCAATAACGATTTTTGCATCTTCCTCAAGTGACCAGGGCATGCTAATGTAATAATTCCCTTTTTTCATAAATACATAAATGATAATGTGATTACTGTTCCCCAAAATGAGATTGCTGCAACCAGAAGGTATAAACAGCCGTTTGAATCTTCTTGTGAATGTTTTTTTATGCTGCTAAGTATTAGTATAATTGAACAACTCGATAACCATATCTCGGACCTTCTCCATCTTTCCTTATTGCTGACTTCATAAAGCCTGATGATTTAAGAGCAAAACCAATTGTAACCTCTGATATATTGGACATACCTGCTGGAATTTTTCTGGCATTTCTCAAGTCCTGTAAAATCTCAATAGGTTGTTTGAAAAGAACTTTATCCAGTCTATCTTCGGATGGTATTGTATAAAATTCACGAATCAATTTCTTTGCATTGGTTTCACGCATGTAACGTTGATTGAACTCCTGGAACTCACTGAAATCATTTGCATCCCATATATAATTAAAGTCAGCGTTTTTGTAAAGCAGGTAAAATTCGGCCCAAAGCTGTTGAACATCTACTACTTTTGAATATTCATGATCTATACTGTCTAATTCAATAATGGCCCATCGGCGGGTACCTAGTTCCGGAATAAGGAAGCCCCCCAGTTCAGATGTTAAATTTGATGTGAATGCTCCACTAGCCATTCGTGGCATGGTATCTTCAAAGTACCTGTTAAGTTTAAAGTAATTGCTACTTAGAGCCGACTTAATTGGTTCGGCATTTGTGCGGGTCATTGCTACATTATCATCGAAATTGATGAGGAAATTTGTTGAGAATGCCCGGGCAATGTCAAAGTATCGGGGATCCTTATCTGATTTTTGATAATAGCTTTTCAGCTTTTCCGGCACCAGGAACTCGATAAGAGAACTTTTCCCAATACCTTCGTCGGCATGTACAAAACCAAGAACTACATCGTTACAATGTTCACCACGTACCTGAGCAATTGCAGCAGCTCCCCATTTACGAAATAAACGTTTGAATCTTTTGTGATAAAAACCATCCTCATGCCCTGGGAACTCGCGAACGGAAATATAACTACAGAGCTTATCAATATGGCTTTCACCCTTCCAAGCGCCATCGAGGGAATTTACAAAATCAACAATAGGATTAAAAACAGTTATTTGGTTGGGTGATGCTATGATTTTCTTAAGTATTGTATCGCACCCCCGGATACCTTCTTCTTCCATGTGTAGACTGAGGTCTTCGAAGCGAACCGGTGTAGAGTACCGTGATTTATTGCGACATTCGATTATTGATTTAGATGTGTCGAATACATTGATTTTTATCTCATAATATTCGTTTAGAAAATCTTTGACCTGTTGCACACGGTTTGAAGATCGTAGGCTAGGTTTTGTATCGCTAAGTTTTCTTCCTGCAGGCATATCAAAGCTGATTTATAGAGTAATCCGGACGACGTGATTTACCAGGCAAATAAACAAGATTAACATGTTCTACTATTCTTTTGGTAATGTATTCATGATATTGCTCACTAAACATTTTTTTGTCCATGTTAGTAGAACCAAAGGTGAGTGATCCGTATTCGCTCCTTATCGCTAGCAGGTCTGCTATTGGTTTAATAATCGTTCCAAAATTATTCATGCTATTTCTTTCTTTTCCCAAATCCTGTATAAGTAGTGGCACCCTGCTGTACGGCACAACACCATTAGTCTTTATGAGCTCAGATAATTCAATTGCATGCATCTCAATTATCTTTTCGGATGTAAAGTTTATATCGTTCAATACTCGGCAAAAAGCCGAAATCATTACTGATTTACCACAACCATATGCACCATTTAGTATAATTCCCGCAAGTGGATTAATTTTGTCCGAAACTACCATTACAGAATAATTATACATTAGTATAAGTACTTCCTTATTATGATCATCAATGACGAACTCACCTGGATTTCCATGCTCGAAAAGCACCTCTTTGGCTCTCAAAAGAAATAACTCTTTAAATTGCTCTCCATCGAGCTGACAGCGACGTTGAACTTTGTTTTCCATTTTACGTCGTATCTGGCTCTGAACATTCTCTATGATTTTACTTATTTCCATATTATCCAAATGCGCTTCCTGAGTTATCGCCCATTGCGGGCAGTTTACTATCTTTATCCTCTACTAAAAAGAAGTTTCTATACCGGTTTGCCATTGCATAGCGAAGGCATTCAATTGCCAGCTCGTCGTTTCCTTTTGTAATTTTTTTTAAGTGCTCGAGTGCCGATAATTCAGACCGTGACTTGATCAGTTGGCCGTGTTGCTCGAGCAAATAATCTTTCCATCTGCTCCACATTTGTGTAAATGCAGAAGATTTGAACGGAATCTCAATTTGAGCAGGTTCGACCGGTGAAATGTACTGATCAATCTCAGAGGCCATTTTCTTTTGCTTATTCCAGGCATTGATAAACTTCTTAGCTTTCGTATGCGATAGAGTCGATAGTCCCCCATTTTCAAGGAATTCGGTCAACTCTTTATCTGTACTTTCGAGCTGCTTCCAGAACTCCTCCCACTTACTTATCATAGCTTTGCCTCCTTTCTCTGTGCCTCGGGAATCTGCATGTATTCAGTATGCGTTAATTCCTTGTGAGATATCACAACTTTCTGATCATCTTCAGCACAATCCAGAACATCCCATATATCCATAAAATCGGTTGTGTAAATGGGTGCTGTATCAATTGCTTTGTAAATCTTGTACACTCTCATCGTTGCATATAATTATATGGTCCAGTGCGTCCAAATCGTCGTGAAGCTTTTGAATTGTGAAAATTGCCGGGATGGTGTAGGCTGTAATTTCAGCAATTCCATTGGCATACTTGCGATTAATGACCTTTAAGTACTCTTTTGCGTTGAGCTGATCAGCAAGTAAGGATGCATGAAGAGAATCCTTCACATGACATTTAACCAAGATCAGCTTATTCGATTCTTTGACAATTATTTCTGGTAGCATATTATTATAGTTTAGTAGGTGATTAATTCTGTTTCCTGACGCCGGCGACTTCGGGTTCTGCGTGCACGGTAGATGTCCTGGTCGGCAATTATTGCCAAATCAAATATGAATATTAGCAGTAGCCCAACACCAATTATTTTTCGTTTTAGATCCGCAATTTCTTTATCGACTTGAAATTGTATACCACAATACCAGAGGACTAAATCTGAGAGTTTATTAAATCCGAGTTTATCATACACGTTTTTGATTGTAGTTTCAACTGTATAAACCGATCGGTGTGTGTCGTAAGCTACTTCCTTCTTAGATTGTCCAAGCGCAATGCGCTCAGCAATTTCCCACTCTGATTTTGATAATAAGTTTTCCATTATTCAAGGGCTTGCTTTGCACGTTGAGGAAGCTGCTTAATTTCAGCAACCATTTCAATTGCAGTTTGATAAACCTTTATTTGTTTGAACTTTAAATCTTCCTCAGAAGCTTGAGCAAAAGTATCATATACGGTTCGTACACCAACACCGGCTCTTTTGGCAAGTTCACTGATTAATTTTCTCTCGCTGAGAAAATCTCTCATTTCTTTTAATTGATTTTTTCCACTCTTTTTACCCATTTTTTTGTATTGTTTGAGTATATTTGTCGTTTGTATCTTTGCGGTAACCATGCGGCAACCATGCGGAAAGCATGCGAAACACACACATACCGCAAAAATAAGGGATTTATTTAATATATGCAAGCCAAAAAGAAAGATTTTTCACCTATTAAATCAAGGATATTACAATACCTTGAAATTAAAGAGATTACCCTGTACAGATGCTACAAGGATACGGGTATATCAAAGAATATTCTAAGCCAACCAAATGGGCTATCTGAAGAAAACCTGATTCGAATCATCAGAACGTTCCAAGATATTAACCTCAATTGGCTGGTTTTAGGGGAAGGATCTATGCTAAAAGACATGAATCATGAAGAGGAAATGCATTTTAAAAAAACTGAGATACAACAAAAGCTTCCAGAGATAACTCCCGACTATTTATTAAAACGATATGAAGAATTGGTAATCGAAAACAGTGAGCTGAAGAAAAAGCTCACTGAAACCAAAAAAAATGTGCTGTCTGGATTGCCCCCATATCCACCCATTACTCCGGCTACCCAAGAACCGACTCAATTAATTAAAGACAAAAAACAGACAGATATACAGAAATAGACATTATAGACACAAAAGAAAGTCTGAATTATCAATGGTATTAGAATGCATGGAGTTTCCCTCCAGCTCCACGTAATTAAAAGCTTGTCACGGAATTAAAACTTCCACGACGGGCTTTTTTTATTTTCCCTCCCTCCTGCTATTGCTGTTATCTATATTGGTATAGACAGTATCTGTAAAACCTTGCGGTGAGTTCTGCTGTTTTACCTGCAGAGAAGACTCAATAACATAGTGTAAAATCATAAAAATTAAATAATCATGAAATTTGAATTACCCGCATTACCGTACGAATCAGGTGCACTGGAACCAGTAATTGGAAAACAAACCGTTGAATTGCATCACGGAAAGCACTTCCAGGCTTATATCACCAACCTCAACAACCTCATTGCCGGAACCAAGTATGAATCAATGGAACTGGTTGATATCGTAAAAGATAGCGACGGACCCATTTTCAATAACGCCGGTCAGGCCCTGAACCATACTATCTACTTCAGCTCCTTCTCACCAAAAGGCGGTGGAGCTCCTTCCGGAAAACTGGCTGATGCTATCAATGCTCAGTACGGTGACTTCGAAAACTTCAAAAAAGAATTCAATGCTGCGGCAACTACCGTTTTCGGTTCAGGTTGGGCATGGCTATCGAAAGATGCCAATGGCAAATTAGTGATCTCCAAAGAAGCTAACGGAAGTAACCCGGTTGTAAACGGTCTTACTCCCCTGCTCGGCTTCGACGTGTGGGAACATGCCTATTACCTCGACTACCAGAACCGTCGCCCCGACCACGTAACTGCCTTGTGGAGCATCATCGACTGGAAAGCTGTGGAAAGTCGTTATTAATACGTTTACCTACTAATTAGCAAAGGTGCAGCTTTACAGGCTGCACTTTTTTTATGCTTTATAACATAGTTACAAAAGACAGGAAAAACCCTTAATTCAAAATAATTCAATATATTTGCCCTAACCATTAGAAAAGGCAGATCATGAAAAATTACCGGAATATCAAGCGTTTAGTAAACGGAACACCCGCCATCGACGGCGCCGGCGTTCACCTGGTTCGATTAGTAGGTAACAACGATGTGAAGGATTTTGATCCCTTCCTTCTATTTGATGCGTTCGACGCCTCCGATCCTGCTACCTACATGAAAGGGTTTCCCTGGCACCCACACCGGGGCATCGAAACGGTCACCTACCTGATTAAGGGTCAGATTGAACATGGCGATAACCTGGGTAATGTGGATATGATCCGTGAAGGGGATTGTCAATGGATGACTGCCGGATCGGGAATTATTCATCAGGAAATGCCTCAAATGGCCGATCGTCTGCTGGGCGGACAACTGTGGATTAACCTGCCGGCAAAACATAAAATGACAAAACCGCAGTATAAGCCGATTATACAATCCGAAATTCCTGTTGTAGAAGAAACGAATGCTACTATCCGGATTCTTACCGGTGAATATAAGTCAACTCCCGGCGCTACTCAGGGCGATTTTGTAAAAGCATCCTACCTCGACATTACCGTTCATCCCGATTCGGAATGGGAAATGGATACCGACCCCTCACACACCCTGTTTATTTACATAGTTGAAGGGAAAGCCGGCTTCGGACATGACTATCCACGCACCATCTCCTCTAAAAACGTGGTGCTTTTTGCCGAAGGTGATGCCATAAAAGTGAAGACTACCGAAAAAGAAGTTCGATTTCTGCTGATGTCGGGTAAGCCCCTGCGCGAACCCATTGCATGGGGCGGTCCTATCGTAATGAATACACGGGAAGAACTGATGACGGCATTCGACGAACTGGACACCAACACCTTTATCAAATAAGCTGTTGTAAGGAGTTCGTTACCACCATTTCCGGGAACGGAAATAGATCCACATGGTGATGCCAATCAACAGCATTACTCCCCACATACTATAATACCCATACCGCCAGCCAAGTTCGGGAAAATACTTGAAATTAGTTCCGTACACTCCCACTATAAAGGTAAGCGGAATGAAGATCACCGAAAAAAGGGTCAGGATACGGAGAATATCATTTTGCCGGGCACTTACAAGGGTGTGGTATACCGAAATCTGGTCGTACAGGATTTCACGGTAACTATCCGTAAGCTCTACTGCTTCGTTTATATTAAACAGAAGTTCCTGAAAGTGAACTCTGTTTATCAGTTGTATCGGCACTGCCTCCTGCTTATTGAGCGACACAATCATCTCTTTGGCAGGTAATATATTTTTTCGCAGGTAACTGATTTCCTGCTTATACACATTGATTTCCGGGAGCAGGCCTTTTACCGGGTCGGCTGTAAGCCGATCGTCGAGTTCCTCAATCTTATCTCCAATAACCCCCAATACATATATGTAATTGTCGATAACAATATCGAGAAGCGTAAAAGCCAGGTAATCGGCACCTGAAGTTCTGATTCTGGTACTAAACTTACGCAACCGTTCCCGCACAGGTTCAAACACTTCGTCGTATTCTTCCCGGAATGAAACCAGTGTATCCTGCGTAACGAGCAACGACAGGTTTTCAGTGCTCAACCGTAAGGTGGTATCATTAAACTGGACCAACTTCAAAGTGATGAAAAGCCCCTCTTCAAACACCTCGTATTTGGGTCGCAACGAAGGGTTAAGAATATCCGACAGAATCCTGGGTGGAATCTTCAACACCCCGGCCATCTGCTCCAGCATCTTTACATCATGAATACCATTCACTGAAATCCAGCGCGAAAAGCCTTTATCAGGAATCGGGCTTATTTTACCTGCCGATTCAATCACACTTTCCTGCACTGTATCAGCTGTAAACTCCATCATCCGGATACTTGTTTTCTCAAGGCGCTGCTGCCCTCTGAATACGACCGCATAAGGTGACAATCCAATATCTTCCTTTCTCTTACGGGCTAAACGTGCACGAGTTGCTTGCTTTGCCGACTTCTTTCCTGTTGTTTTCATATTCTTTAAACCTTGAGTAGACCTGAATTAGCGCAAATATACTAAAGTAAACTCAATGCACGCCGAAAACTTAACATTCATCAAAAAAATGCTACAAACCCGATTGAATAAGTTATCTTTGTGAGCTATATATTGAAAGTTACTAAACACACCGGAATGAAACTGACCAAAGCAAACTTGTTACTACTCATGCTGTTCGCAGCGACTATCACCCTGAGTGCTCAAAAAATCTATCTTGAAGGCGGCTATCTTAATTCACATCGTTTTGGAGTATTATCGCCTGAAGATTATTTCGACGGTGGACGCGCAGGGGTGATTGCTGAATATGACCTTAAGTACAACTTCGGGGTTCAAACCGGAGTGCTGCTCAATATTGGTTACGCTTCGAAGGTTCAACGCTATGGTCAGGACGATGACAGCGTTAAGTACACAACCTGGAACATAGGACTCGATATTCCCGTCCGCCTGGTTTACCACCAAAAACTATTCTGGGGTATCAGCATGTTCGGCTTTGCAGGACCAAACATTCAATTGGGCATCTTTCAACCTCAGGATACTCAGGCCTCGCTATCACAAACCTATCAGAGTCTGACAGGTATCACTTCCGGCAAACGCGATTTATATACCTACGATAACGGGATGCGGCGCATCAACCTCCAGTTGGGTGCAGGTGGTGGTTTCCAGTGGAAGAAGTACATCCTCAAAGGAGGATACGACTGGGGCATCAACAGTCTGGATAAAACCGGCTTCGACCGGATGGTCCACAACAACTGGCATGTATCATTTGTTTATCAGCTAAAGTAAGTACTGCGTATGGATTTGTACGATCTCTTCCTGCAATATCCCATCATTACCACCGACAGTCGCACCTGTCCGGAAGGTTCATTGTTCTTTGCACTGAAAGGCGATAAGTTCAATGCAAACGCCTTTGCTGCCGACGCATTGGATCGTGGATGCAGCTATGCCATTATCGACGATGCCAGCTATGCCATCAACGATCATTATATTGTAGTGCCCGATGTACTGAAAAGTCTGCAGGACCTGGCCTTACGTCACCGGCAATCTATGAAGGCAAAGATTATAGGCATCACCGGGAGTAACGGAAAAACAACTACCAAGGAACTTATTGCCTCTGTCCTGAAAGAACACTACGACATACTGTACACCCAGGGCAACCTGAACAACCATATCGGTGTCCCCCTGACTTTATTGCAACTCCGGCCACATCACCAACTGGCCATTATTGAAATGGGGGCTAACCATCCCGGCGAAATAAAACTGCTCAGCTCGATTGCTGAACCCGACTTCGGTATTATCACCAATGTAGGCAAAGCCCACCTCGAAGGCTTTGGCTCTTTTGAAGGGGTTAAGAATACGAAAGCTGAATTGTATTCCTTTATTGCCGACAAAGGTATCGGTATTTTTATCCATCAGGCCAACGCACATCTGATGGAAATGGCCGGCAAAGCTGGTATCGACAAAGACAAGAGAATTTACTACTCGATGACACCCACCGACGACCCGGCCTGTGTGAGCGGCAACATAACCGGCAACGACCCGCTGCTTACCATGGAGTGCCTGACGGGAGATGTACTGGAACTGAAAACTCAGCTGATTGGTTCGTATAACGCTGAAAATGTACTGGCAGCAGTTACTATTGGTCAGTTTTTCGGATTGACTAATGCGCAGATCAAGAAAGGTATTGAATCGTACACCCCTACCAACAATCGTTCGCAACTGACGCTCACTGCCTCAAACCGACTGGTGGTTGATGCCTACAATGCTAATCCCAGTAGTATGCAGGCTGCCATTCAGAACTTTTCCCGGATTCAGGATAGCAATAAAGTCCTAATCCTGGGCGATATGCTCGAACTGGGAACCGATAGCAAGCAGGAACATCAGGCTGTTGCCAACCTTCTTGCTGAAAAGAAATTTAATCAGGTATTCCTTATCGGACAGGAATTTTCAGAGATAACAACCGACTTTCCGCGTTTCGGCACGGTAAATGAGTTGGCCGAATATCTTCAGGGAAACCCTCTTCGTGATTGCCTTATTCTTATTAAAGGCTCCAGAGGAATACATTTAGAAAAAATTATACCATTTGTTTAAATATGATGAAATCGAAAAACCTGCTGATTATTATCTTAGTTATTCTTGTACTGGCACTTGCCGGTGTAGGATATTACCTGTGGAACGACACGAAGACAAAAGAAGAAGAACTGTCGGAAGTCGTGGAAATGATGAACCAGGAAAAAGAAAGAGTGGAAAGCGAATTTGAGGACCTTGCCTTTCAGTTCGACGGGTATACAACAACCATCCGTAACGACTCCTTATTAAAACAATTAGATACTGAGAAAGAGCGTGTAAGGGAATTGCTGGAAGAATTACGACAGACAAAGGCCACCAACGCTAAAAAGATTCAGGAGCTACGGGATGAACTTACCTCCATCCGTAAAATAATGATGCACCTGGTTGCGCAGATCGACTCTCTGAATACTGAAAACAAGCAGCTGCGTAATGAAAATTCACAGATTCGGATGCAGTACGAAGCGAGTTCACAGACTGTTGAGCAGCTCTCGAAAGAAAAAGAGAACCTAAGCGAGGTGGTAACCCGCGCTTCTAAACTCGAAGTGGTCGATTTTAATATCACCAAGCTGAACGACAGAAACCGCAAGACCAGTCTGGTAAGCCGCACAGCCAATCTTCAGATTGACTACACTATCGGTAAAAACATTACAGCCGAACCCGGAAAGAAAATGCTGTACCTGCGCATCACCCGTCCTGATGGCGAAGTGCTGACTAAAAGTCCCTCTCACACTTTCAGGTTCGAAAACGGAGATATCGAATACTCAGCCCGCAAGGAATACGAATATGGAGGCGAAGCACTTAGCGATGTTATCTTCTGGAAAGTAGAAGAAATTATTCAGCAGGGAGTTTACCGTGCTGAGTTCTTTACCGACGGTGAGCTGGTAGGCAGCTATACCTTTATATTAAAGAAATAAGATGTCAGACAGGCAGTTTCAGAAGGATTCCGCATCCATAGCCTTCGATCTCCGGCATCGTCAAACCATCGATTTCAATATCGGTCGGTACGATGTTGCTGTAGCAAAAGGAATGGCGCGCTACCGTAACCTGGAAGCTGCTAAACGTGCTGCCGCCGCAATAAAACGGGAGGTATTAACCAACTGGGAACACTATCTGCTGGAATTTGAAAAGCAATGCCAGGCCAACGGAACCGAAGTGCTTTGGGCAACCGACAGTCACGAAGCCGGAACTTACTTACGGAACATTATTCGCGAAAACAAGGCTAAGCTGATTGTAAAAAGCAAATCGATGACCACCGAGGAAATCGAATTGAATAAGTTGGCACAGGAAGAAGGTTGCGAATCGCTGGAAACCGACCTGGGAGAGTTTATCGTACAGGTTGCCGGCGAAAAGCCTTACCACATCGTAACTCCTGCCATGCATAAATCGAAGGAAGATGTGGCGAAACTGTTTCACGAGAAATTCGGCACTCCTGCTGATGAGAATCCGGTAGCGCTTACCAACTATGTACGGGAACTGTTACGTAAAAAATACTATACAGCGGATATTGGTATTACCGGAGCAAACTTCCTGGTTGCTGAAACCGGAAGTGTGTCGGTAACCGAAAACGAAGGGAATGCGATCCTTTCCACTGCCTTTCCCCGCATCCATGTTGTTATTGCCGGGATCGAGAAACTAATTCCCCGTTTAAGTCAGCTGGGCCTCCTCTATCAGGTATTGGCAGCTCACGGCACCGGGCAACAAATAACGGCCTACAACAGCCTGTTTACCGGTCCCCGTCAACAGGGAGAAAGTGGCGGACCAGAAAAAATGTATGTGATACTGATCGATAACGGACGCACAGCGGTATATGCCGATGATGAGTCGTGGGAAGCCCTGGCCTGCATCCGATGTGGTGCCTGCCTGAATGCCTGCCCGGTTTACAAAACCATCGGAGGCTATACCTACAACACTACGTACAGTGGTCCTATCGGGTCAGTGCTTACCCCTTTTCTGAAAGGCTTTAAGGACTTTTCGCACCTGAGCTTTGCCTCCAGCCTTTGTGGCAAATGCGTGGAGGTGTGTCCGGTTAAGATACCGCTTACCGACATTTTACTTACCAACCGCCGGAAGGCTGTGGAACAGGGGCTCCGGCCGGTTACCGAACGAATAATAATGAAGTCATACCGGTATATGGCTGAACAACCGGCCGGTTTCAGTAAACTATCCGGAAATATAAAAAATATTGTAACTTTACCGTTCAATTATACCGGTTGGGGACCGCAACGTTCTATGCCCGTATTTACAAAGAAATCCTTTTCACAACAGTATACAACAAAAAAAACGAAGACAACTAATTAATATGATGCGTAATTTGAGACTATTATTCGTATTTATTGCAGGAGTAGTGCTATTTACAGCCTGCCAGGAAGATGAATATGCTGATTGGAAAATCCTGAATCACCAATGGTACGAACAACACAAAAATGATGAAGGCTTTCAGTACACCGAAAGTGGTTTGTGTTACCGGATTATCCATCAGGGTTATATGCGAAACCCTAACGCCAACAGCGTAGTGAAGGCCGAGTATACAGGCAGCCTTATTGATGGAACTACCTTCGATCAGGGTGAATTTCACCGTTACCTGGCCGAAGCTATCGATGGATGGCAGGAAGGATTAAAACTGATGAAGGGTGGAGCTCACTTCGAGTTCTATATACCCGCCGAACTGGCTTATGGTGAGGATGGACAGGGTTCAGTACCTCCTCATTCGGTTTTGATATTTGATATCAAGTTGCTGGAATCGTATAATTAGTGAGGTCCGACCCGTAATAACCAACACGGGTAGCAGGCATCACACAACAAATAGTACCTATGAGATCACTCTTTCTGATTGCAGTCCTTGCCCTGTCGTTTTCACTGACAGCTGCTCCACATACCGTGGCGTCGATTCCAAATCCGAAAGTAATCGACAGCCGGACTTATGTAAGTAATCCCGACGGCATACTTCGCGCTGAAACCGTACAACAACTTAATCTGTTACTCGATTCTCTGTCGGCAACCAATCAAACCGAGGTGGCCATTGTAGTTGTGGAATCGATTGGCGATGCAGTAATCGAAGACTTCGCTATCGGGCTGGCCCGTGAATGGGGAGTTGGAAAAGCAAAAGACGATAACGGCCTACTAATATTATTTGTCAAAGACCAGCGGGCTATTCGTTTTGAAACCGGCTATGGTGTTGAAGGTGTTTTACCCGATGCACTGGCTTTCCGCATTCAGGAACAGAGTATGTTCCCGCATTTTAAGAACGGCGATTACGACCAGGGATTTATAAACGGAATCAGGCACACGGTTGCTGTACTTCAAAACGAAAAGTTCGAACCGGTACGGAAAGAAATCCACTGGGGGCGTATTATCCCTATCGCAATCGGAGCATACCTGCTTATAGCACTCGGAGCATTTATCTGGATCAATTATGCAGTCCGGAAATACCGGGATTACGATCCTAAGACTACTAATATAGCACGCTACAGGGCACTAAAAAGCGAAAAGTCGGGTATCATGCTGATGCTAAACATCCTGCTTCCCGCCATAGGACTCTTCATTGTATTAATGGCTTCTCAACCCTTAGTGCTGATCTTCCTGCTGGGTATTCCGGTTTCAACTTTACCGGCTAACCTATACGGAAAATGGATGATGCGTAAAATCAGGCGTCAACCTATCCCCTGCACCGAATGTAATGGTACCATGCACCTGTTGTCGGAGAAAAAAGAAGATGAATACCTGAAGTTGTCGCAACAATTTGAAGAACAATTGCATGCGGTTGATTACGATGTATTTGTATGTAAGGACTGTGGTAATGAAGCTATCTTTACACTCGATAAACCAAGTCAGTATTCTGAATGCCCGCGTTGTAAGACAAAAGCTTTTATCCTGCACGACCGTAGGGTGATTGTTGCAGCGAGCTATGTGAATCCCGGAACCGAACGCACTACCTATAAATGTAAGTTTTGCGGCTACGAAGATCATACCAATACTAAATTACCAAAATTACAAAACGATGCAGGAGCATTTGTTGCCGGTTCGGTAGCAGGTAGTCTTTTCAGCGGACGTGGAGGATTTGGGGGTGGTGGCGGCGGCTTCGGAGGAGGTAGCTTTGGTGGAGGAAGTTTTGGTGGAGGCGGAGCCACCGGCAGATGGTAATTAATTAATACATTAATAATATGAAAAGAGGAACTATTATTCTTATTTCGGTTGTTGCACTTATCGTAATTCTTGTTTCAGGAGCAGTTAGTCAGTACAACAAATTAGTGGGAATGGATGAAGAAGTAAATTCCCAGTGGGCCAATGTCGAAAACCAGTACCAGCGTCGTGCTGATCTTATACCCAACCTGGTAGCTACCGTTAAGGGATATGCTTCTCACGAACAGGAAACCCTCGAAGGAGTAGTCGCTGCCCGTTCGAAAGCAACCCAGGTAACCGTTGACCCGGAAAACATGACTCCGGCAAAAATGCAGGAATTTCAGGCTGCACAGGGAGAACTAAGTTCAGCCTTAGGCCGGCTGTTAATGATTACTGAAAACTATCCCGACCTGAAAGCCAATCAGAACTTCCGCGATCTTCAGGTACAACTCGAGGGAACTGAAAACCGCATTGCAAACGAACGCACTCAGTTTAACGGTATGGCTCAGGGATTTAATGCGGCTATCCGTCGTTTCCCGGCTAACATCTTTGCAGGCATGTTTGGTTTTGAAAAGAAATTCTATTTCGAAGCCGAAGCCGGTAGCGAAAAGGCACCCGAAGTACAATTCTAAAAAAGGAACAACTATGTCAGTCTCCGAACATCGCTATGATGGGCGTATGCCCTATCGTCGCTCAGGTAAGAGCGGACTTTTACTTCCGATGATTTCGCTTGGTTTATGGCACAACTTCGGCGATGCCGACGACCAGGAGGAAGCCCGGAAAATGCTTCTGTATGCCTTCGATCAGGGGATTACTCATTTTGATTTGGCTAACAATTACGGAAAACCCGGAGGTAGTGCCGAAAAGAACTTTGGTAAGATACTAAAAGACGATCTGAAACGCTACCGAGACGAGCTCATCATCAGCTCCAAGGCCGGTCATGAAATGTGGCCGGGCCCGTATGGCGACGGAGGATCACGCAAGTACCTGATGGCAAGTCTGGATCAAAGTCTGAAACGGATGAAGCTCGACTATGTGGATATCTTCTACTCACACCGCTACGACCCGAACACTCCTGTGGAAGAAACCATGGGGGCACTATCCGACATGGTGAAACAGGGGAAAGCACTGTATGCAGGGATCTCCAAGTACCCCGAAGACAAAGCAAAAGAAGCGTACCGTATTTTGCGCGACAATGGAACACCCTGCCTTATCTACCAGGGTAAATACAGTATATTCTCCCGCGAAGTGGAAACCGAAGTCTTCCCTTCCGCCTCGCAGGAAGGTGCCGGATTTATCGGCTTCTCTCCCCTGGCACAGGGCTTGCTCACCGATAAATACCTGAAAGGTATTCCAGAGCACTCACGGGCAGCACTCAGTCATGGCTTCCTTCAAGCCAATCAGGTTACACCCGGAATTGTGGCAAAAGCAGCAAAGCTCAATGAGTTAGCAGCACAACGCGGACAAAGTCTTGCGCAAATGGCACTGGCCTGGTGTTTCCACCGACCTGAAGTAAGTTCGGTAATTGTAGGCACCAGTTCCGTTGCTCAGCTAAAAGATAATATTGCAGCACTTGGCAATCTGAACTTCACGGATGAAGAACTCTGGACGATAGGCGAACTATCGGCCTGAGTGAACTTCCAACCCAACAGCAACAACGGGCAGGTATACCGGCATGAAAAGTAAATATTACATACTGTTACTGCTCTTTCCCATCCTGCAACTGGCATGCGAAGGACCCTATATCTCACCGATACCGGAATATCCGGTATCGGTGAGTTTGAACCTCACAGCCAACTACCCCACCTTTAAAAACTCAGTCAACCAGTACCTTATTTTCACAAAACCGGTAACTGTAACCGACAGGATAGGCTTCGGGGGATTGTTAGTATGTACAGGAGTAATGATGGACGACTACGGAAATAGCTACTATTATGCTTACGATCTTGCTTGTCCGCACGAAGCCGATGCAACCATACGCGTCGAACCGCTCAGCGACCGCCTGGGCGAAGTTAAATGTCCGGAATGTGGCACTGTATACAATGCCGGTTATGGTTTCGGTGAACCCTTATCCGGACCGTCGAAGCATCCGCTCAAACGCTACCAAACCAGTCTGCAGGGCGACGTACTGGAAGTTTACAATTAACATACACTTCAAAACAGGTAGTTCAGAGTAATATATGTACCAGCTTTACCATGGTTGGCATTAAATGCACGACCATGATCCACTGAAATAACAAAGTTCTCGTTCCATCCAATCTTGAGTCCCAACCCTGCCGAGCTGTAAAGCTCATTCAGATTAGGTTCGTCGAGCGCCAGAAAAGCCTTGTCGGCAGCCGACATAGTAGCCTCACCAGGCACTTCCATGGGTTTAAGAATCATTCCCGAATCAAAAAACAGATTCGTACCGAGGTAGAAATTCTGGTTTAGCAGATTAAACTTAAGGAATTTATAGCGGAGTTCGAAATTACCAAACAACACAGCATCCCCCACTACCCTGTTACGCAGGATACCACGCAAGGTTTTGGCACCTCCCAAACCCTGATTGGAAGCAGCAGTCAGAAAGCTGGTAATTAACAAAGGCTGAGCATAAAACGGCACCCGGCTGTCGCCCAGCGTTGTTTGATAATCAAGCCGGTAGGCAAACACCATATCCCGAAGCAGGGTAAAGTACTGACGATGAATAAGAGCAAACTTGGTGTGCGGCATTTCATTCAGGAACGAAGGAGCCGTTTGAATTACCGCTTCGGTCCACATTCCCCTCGAAGGAAACGCGCGCTGATCACGTGAATCGTACTTCAATCCGGCTTTCAGGTAATTAAGACTACCACCTCCGGCTTCGTCCTGCGTAATCACCCCCTTAGCCACATAGCGATCGTAGAGCGAACCACCCGCATCAGGTTCTAAGTCAAGATGAGCATAATCCACCGAACCAATTTCAAAATCATAGAAACTATAGCCCCCTACCCAACCAAAATCAGAAGCCCCGAAGTTCCCCTGCAAATCAGCTTTAATGCGGAACATATTCCGTTCGTGACTATAAAACGAGCGGGTTGCCTGATCAGAATAGCTACTCTGACTTCCATTAAAGCCATAGAAATTCAACATCTGATCAGTAAGGTAGGTAACATCAATAGTTGTGCGGATACCCCTGAGCAATTTTTCAGAATCGTACATCACCCGGTTAATGCCCGTACCCTTGGTATACCTCGACCATTCCATATACAGCGAATGATCATACTTTGGATAAGCTGAACCATCCCCGTAATGATACAGATTAACGATGGCACCATACTGAAATCCCAGGTCAGAATCGAAAGACACAGCGGGTAAAGCACCAAATCCAAAGCCGGTTTTTACTTTGTCGGCTGCACCAACTGAAAGCACTACAAGGGTAAGAACCCCAACTAAAAGTATTTTTTTCATTTTCTTTTCATTTGAAGTAATACGTACACTCTACAATTCATTGTTCAAAGATAAAAAAAAAAGCACACTAAAAAAGTGTGCCTTCTTTTAAAGAGATTGCCCCTGCTTAATTTTTCCGGCAGTTTTTACAGGTACCGTAGAAAGATAACTGTACAGAACTTACAGTGTAGTCTTTCATTTCAGGTAGTTCGTAAACTGTCGGTTTTAATTCCATCAGGTCAGTAACCTTTCCACAGGAATTGCAATAAAAATGAGCGTGCCTTGATGTATCAGCATCATAACGGGCATTTTTTTCATCAATTGTCAACATCTGTACAGCACCTTTATCTATAAAAAGATTCAGTGTGTTGTACACAGTAGTTTTCGAGAGAGTCGGGATACCCGGACTAAGTGCCATGTAGATTTCATCTACTGTCGGATGAGTCTTGTGATTCATCAGATACTCCATTACAGCAGTTCGTTGCACCGAGGGACGGATAGCGAACTGCATCAGATAACGGTGAGCTTGCATGTAAGTCATGACAACAATTTATTATATAAAAATTACAAATAAATGTAAGCCGGGCAGCCTGTTAAATTACCCGATTACAATATGTTGATTTCAGTGAGGACAGCGTTAGTTGCTCTCACAGCAGCAGCACTTTTTTCAAAGAGCGCTTTTTCCTCTTCGTTTAATTTATAATCAATGATTTCTTCCACACCATTTCTGCCGATAACAACAGGAACACCGATACAGATATCATTCTGTCCGTATTCACCTTCGAGCGAAACACAGCAGGGAATAACTTTTTTCTGATCGCGAAGAATAGATTCTACCAGGTAAGCAGCTGCAGCACCCGGAGCATACCATGCTGAAGTTCCAAGCAAACCGGTCAGTGTAGCACCACCCACCATTGTGTCGGCAACTACTTTGTCGAGTTTAGCTTTGTCGAGCACATCAGCAACCGGACGACCCTTGTACTGAGCAAAACGGGTTAAGGGAATCATAGTAGTATCACCATGACCACCGATTACCAGTCCTTCAATTTCGTTGGCAGGAGCATTCAGCGCTTTGCTAAGATAGCATTTGAAACGTGAGCTGTCAAGTGTACCACCCATACCAATCACTTTGTTTTTAGGCAGACCACTCGACTTCATAGTCAGGTATGTCATCGTATCCATAGGATTACTTACAACCACCAGGATGGCATCAGGAGAAAACTTAAGAATATTTTCGGTAACAGTTTTCACAATCCCTGCATTTACACCAATCAACTCTTCACGGGTCATTCCCGGTTTACGCGGAATACCGGAGGTGATAACTACTACATCCGATCCGGCTGTCTGAGCATAATCGTTGGTGCAACCCACCACTTTAGTATCAAAATCCAACAAGGTGGCTGTCTGCATAATATCCAATGCTTTCCCTTCCGATACACCTTCTTTAACGTCAAGCATTACTACCTGATCCGCTACTTCATTGAATGCTAAAACATTCGCACATGTTGCGCCTACATTACCGGCACCGACTACTGTTACTTTAGACATAACTACTTAATTTAAAAATTTAATTGATTCATTTACATAAATTTTCAAGCCAAAGTTAGTCCTTATTTCATTATTCACGAGCAATACCCGTAATAATTTAGCATAATTAACTACTTTGGACTCACTACTATACTGATTCCACTTTTGTTTTGAGTGCCAGGTTCTTAACTATGGCTATAAAGAAGCCGGTCAGAATAAGATTCAGCACAAGTGTAAGCACTGAGATGGCCAGCAAAGGACCACCAATATTATACCCTATTGCAATAAAGATGATACCAGCACCCACCTCTCCTCGGGTAAACATCCCGATTGAAATCGCCAGACGTTCGTGTATAGTACGATCGCGATAATGCACCAGCGGATAGAGCTTACCTAAATTGGAGAGCAGTGTAACTATCAACACATGGAATCCAATCTCACCCCAGGTCATATCCGGGTGTGTCACACCTGCTCCTGCACTTAAATGCCCAAGCTGTCCGATAAACAACGGCATACTCACTCCGACAAGGAACATGAATACATAGGAAATAAGGTTGGATGCCGACTCATCGGATTTAGTTTCTGAGTGACGATTCTTCATGATCATCCCCATCACAAAGGCCGGAAGCAGAACTTCAATATGAATACCATTTTCGAACACCATTTTCGAGCTCATATAGATAAGCTCGGAAAGTCCAACTACGATTACCGCATAAAACAAAATATGATACCAACGTTGGGGAAGGTCAAAACTATTCAGTTTTTTCCACCCTAACACCAACAAGGCAATCACTACTATTAATATTATATGTAACTCCCAGCTTAGTCCTACCATGAGAATCTGAAGCGGGATCATTAATAAGATGGTATCCAGGTCATCAAAAATAGCAAGGGTCTGTATTTTCTTGTACACCCAGCTGTTTTTTAACCCTACTGCAGCCAGCATAGTAAATAGAATTCCGGCCGAGGTGGGAGCCGCAAACCGGCTCAGCAACAGATTTTCCTTCCAGGCTTCCCAGTCCCAGAACATTCCCTTAGGCATAAGAAACATGTAGTAAACTGTAATCATTAACCAGGGAAGTGCTGCCGTAACCATGGCCACGTAATAATCGAGCGAGTAAGAACGCCATTCTTTCTTATTCAATTCGAATTCGCGACCTACGTTTATCATAATGAACGAAAGAGCAACAGAGAGCGTTATTCCGGCAATCTTTCGTACGTCGGGATACGATGCACCCAACATATCCGGAAGTAACTGAGAGAAGATAAGGCCGGTTATCAAAAACAAAGAAAAAAGTACAATTTTCCGCATCGTTTATTCAATTAGGTTTTAATCTGAGTTATCGTTAGTTGACACATATACAATCTGTAAACAGTTGTAAACGCTGATTTGTTTTCTTTAAAATCAGGCCCCAAAAGTACGTAAAAAAAACGAAATGTTAAATCAGTTTTAACTACTACCATTTATTATTACAATTTATTTTTATCTTTGCTGCCGAACTTACTAAATGAACAACACCATGAACAAATTAATTATTTCACTTCTCGTTTTCTTTGCCTTTAGCCTGACTGCTTTCGGACAAATTGCTGAAATTACCGGCAAGTGGAAAACGATCGATGATAGTGATGGTTCTGAAAAATCCATTGTCTATATTTTTAAAGCAACCAACGGAAACTACTACGGCAAAATCGAACACCTTTTTAAGAATCCGGATAAGCTCTGTACCGAGTGCCAGGGTAATTTAAAAGACAGCCCTATCCTCGGAATGCTGGTTATCAACAACATGAAAGAACACGAGGGCACCCTGACAGGTGGCACCATACTCGATCCCAATAATGGCAAAGTATATAAATGTAATATCTCCATCGACCCAAAAACAGGCAATCTGAACGTTCGTGGCTCCCTTGATAAACGCGGACTAATAGGAAGAACGCAAACCTGGGTGAAAGCAAAATAATATAATTATCTGATATCCTGATTATTACACACGTGCTATAATAAAATAGCTATTAAAGAATGTTAAATGTATGCTTTTTCTTAGAAAACATGTTGTACAACATAAAAAAACGCTTTATCTTTGCACTGTGTTTTTCATGGTATTAGATTTAAGGTTAACAAAAGATTGGGTTGTCGTGAGACAGCCCTTCTTGTTTTTTATTCCCTCCCCTTCACTCTTGTAAATGAAATCAATCTTCTCCCGTCTACTTCTAAGCACCCGGAACGCATTGCCTAAGGCAGCAAAAACATCCTGGTGGTTACTTAAAATTATACTGCCGATCAGTCTGGTCGTAAGCATCATGCAATATACAGGTCTTATCAACCTGATGGCCGAATACCTGACTCCCCTCTTTTCGCTTATCGGACTCCCCGGCGAATCAGCCATCGTATTTATCTCCAGCCTGTTCTTATCGCTGTACGCTCCCATTGCCATTATAGCAACCCTGGGACTTGAGATGCGCGAAATAACCATCCTGGCAGTCATGTGCCTGATTACCCATAACATGCTGGTCGAGACAGCCATCCAGAAAAAGACCGGATCTTCGTACCCGGTAATGTTCCTGCTCCGGCTCACCATGTCGTTTGTTGCCGCTGCTTTACTTAACTGGCTCCTCCCCGCTAACCTGGGTGGAAGTCTGGTAACCGAAACTGCCGTGGTACACCAGCACTTCGGAGACATGCTGCTCCACTGGATGCAGGGGGCAGCAGGCCTTTCGCTGAAAATAATCCTTATCATCACCGGACTGATGATACTCCAGACTATTCTAAGGGATTTCAAAATACTTAATTTCCTTTCCACCAGTTTTGCTCCACTGATGCGCTTTTTCGGACTTTCCGAAAAAAGTTCCTTCCTGTGGTTTGTAGCCCAGATTCTCGGACTCACCTATGGGGCTGCCGTAATGATAGAGGAAGTAGACAACAACGAAATCAGCAGAGAAGATGCTAACCTGCTGAATTACCACATCGCCATCAACCATTCCATGCTCGAGGATACCCTCTTATTTGTTGCCATCGGAGTGCCCGTTCTCTGGATTATGACCCCCCGTATTATACTTGCTTTCGCTGTTGTATGGACAGTTCGGTACCTGAATGCATGGAAATACAAAAAAAGCAATAAAAAGCTTACACATAATTTGCCAATTTGAGCATAAATTGTATTTTTGCATTGCTTTAATCCAATATATGTCCAAAAAAATCTCGAAAACCAAGAAAATGTTGATAGAAGTTGCGCGGGAACTTTTCGCAGAGAAAGGGAAACGCAACGTTACTATGAATGATATTGCCGAAGCTTCCAAGCGGGGCCGGCGTACCTTGTACACCTATTTCAACAACAAAGAAGAGATTTTCAGGGCAGTACTCAACAAAGAACTGGAGTACATTGTCGATCAGGCCAAAAAAGCTGCATCCGAAAATGTGGAACCCGATGTGCGCCTGCGCAACCTGGTAATTACGCACCTCGATTCGATTAAGTTTGTGGTCGACCGCAACGGATCACTGAGTGCCGACTTCTTCCGCGATATTTACGAAGTGGAACGCGCACGACGCAAAACCGACCAGCAGGAAATCGACCTGATCCGACAAACCCTGGAAGAAGGGGTAGCGAAAAAGAAATTCATTACCATCAACCCCGAGCTAACCTCTATCATTATCTTTTATGCAATTAAAGGACTCGAGGTGCCCTATATCCGCAAAACTCTTACCCGCGAATTCGAGCAACACAAGACCGATATACTCGACTTTGTGTTCCGCGGCATTATGCACAACCCTTACCGCATACTTACCAACGAACAATAGCTTGTAGCGCCATTGTAACACCTTTTTATCAGTGCTGAAATACTCATTTCGTACTTTTGCAGCGAATTTATACGTAATACTTCACTGCAATGACGATTCGAAACAACGCATTTCTTTTATTCATCTTCTTTCTGCTTTCAACTGCCTTTGCACTAGAGGCACAAACTGTAATCAAAGGAACTGTAACCGATAAAAAATTTAACGAACCTCTTACAGGCGCCGCCATCCTGATCGAAGGTACCGCCAACGGAACCACTGCCGATATTGATGGCAACTTCGAACTTAAAGTAGCTCCCGGCAGCTATAACCTACGGGTTTCATACGTTTCGTACAAAACACAACACCTCACTTCCATAGTCGTAGCCGAAGGTCAACCCACCCTGCTAACCATCGAAATGGAAGAAGCATCCATGGAACTGGAAAGTGTTCAGGTAGTAGCACGCGTTAAAACCGATACCGACCTATCCCTGCTTCGTAGTGTACGCACTTCCATACAGGTCGTAAGTGGCATTTCATCACAGCAGATTAGTCGCACGCTCGACAAAGATGCATCGGAAGTAGTAAAACGGGTGCCCGGAGTAACTATTCAGGACAACCGCTTCGTGGTGGTGCGTGGATTAAACCAGCGCTATAATAATGTATGGCTCAACAATGCGGGTACCCCGAGCAGCGAGACAGATGTAAAAGCTTTCTCGTTCGATGTAATCCCCAGCAATATGATCGACAACCTGCTGATTTACAAAACAGGTTCGGCTGAAAACCCCGCAGAAGCAACCGGAGGATTTATAAAAATAGCAACTAAAAACATCCCCGACGAAAACTTCACCACTGCTGAATACAGTATCGCTTACAACGACCAGACCAGCTTCAGGGAAGCTTCTTTTCTGCCTTCCACTACGGCCGATATAGCCGGACTGGGCCAGTTGCAACGCGGACTGCCCTCCGGATTTCCTGCCAACCTGAATAAACTCTCTATTGCCGAACGCGATGCAAAGGCACTCAGCCTGTCGTCACAATGGCTGGCACAACCGGTAACGGCATTACCAAATCAGAAATTCTCACTGGCCACAGGCAAACGCTGGAACCTCGATGCCGGCGCCCGTCTCGGCACGCTCACCTCGCTGAGCTACAGCAACTCGTACGCTACCCGCAGTGATATGCTGAATTATATGTACGAACGATACGACGCGCAAAATCAGTTACCCATCTACCTGTATAAGTATACTGCCGATATCTATACCCGCGATTACCGCATCGGACTGATGCATAACTGGGGATATCAGAATGCTGAAGGAACGAGGCTCGAGTTCAAGAACCTCCTGAACATCGCAGGTACACAAAACAGTTCCAACACCGAAGGCTGGAACAACTACCGGATGAGCAACTTTCGCTACTACAGCAGCCAGTACTCGTCGCGCACCACCTATTCCGGACAGTTAAGCGGAGCCCATAAGCTGGGCGACGATGCGCATACGATCGACTGGAACGCGGGCGTTGCCTATGCCAACCGCATTGAACCCGATCGCCAAAACTGGAGTCAGAAGGAAGTAAGCGACGGACGTTACGAATATGTACTACCCGACGTTCCCAGTATCAACGAATTAGGACGCCTGTTCATGGAAAATCACGAATTCATCTACACGGCCGGTAGCAACTGGGAGAAAAAAACTTCCGTATCGGGCATTGAGCCCACTCTTAAAGCCGGGGTATATACCGAATACAAAACACGCAACTTCAGCGAACGGAGTCTCACCTACCGCAATGCCTATGGGCCGTACTCCACCGCCGAAGTCAACGCGATGGACTTCGAAACTCTGTTTACCGAACCGTATCTCGGACAAGGCAAGGTGTTAAGTATCGACGAGCAAACCAATGTGGCCAACAATTACAAAGCGCAAAACCTGCTGACAGCCGCATACGCTTCGATGACACTCCCCCTGGGGAAGGTGAACATTACAGCCGGAGTTCGGGGAGAGTTCAACCGCCTCACCCTCCAGGGCTATTATAATGCGAGTTCGCCCGTGAATCTCGACGAGCCTCACTTCGAGCTGTTCCCATCACTTAATAGTTCGTACAACCTGAACGAGAAAACCCTGCTACGATTAGCCTATAGCCGCAGCATGAACCGTCCTGAGTTCCGTGAAAAAGCTCCCCTTACCTACTACGACTTTACCGAAAAGTTTTCGTTAGTCGGAAATCCCGACTTGCAAACAGCTTCGATACACAACCTCGACCTGCGCTTTGAGTTTTATCCAACCCCTACCGAGACCTTTACCATCGCAGCCTTTTACAAAGACTTCACCGACCCGATCGAAATGGTAAGCATAGGCGCAGGCTCACTGTATTCGTTTGCCAATGCAGTGGGAGCTGTCAACTATGGAGTGGAAGTGGAACTTAAAAAGTCCCTGAATTTCATCGGACTCGATAAGTTCAGCATCAACCTCAACACCTCGCTGATACACAGTAGCGTCGAATTTGCCGATACAGAATCAGAACGTACCCGCGCCCTGCAGGGTCAGTCGCCCTATGTAGTCAATGCCGGCCTCTATTACCAACACGACGAAAAAGGAATCTCGGCCAACCTCATGTACAATGTGATGGGCGAACGTATCCTTGTTGCTGCACAACTAAATCAGGGCGTAGTGCTTGTACCCGACATCTACGAAATGCCCCGTCACGTGATCGACTTCTCCTTCAACAAGAAAATCGGTAAACAACTTGAGCTGAAAGCCGGTATCAAAGACCTGCTGGCTCAGGAACACCGCACACAACAAAGCTTCGATACCCCTAACGGACAAGCGGTTACGCTTGTAAACAAGCTGTACACCACCGGTCGCACCTGGTCGCTCGGAGCAAGCTGGAAGTTCTGATAAGGACCTACCCAACAACCTGAAAAGAAATAATTTCCTTACACACAATTGCAACATACCTGTAACAACTTTGTAACAGGTATTGCGTACTTTTGCAGCGTAATTTACAACCAAATAAACAACTGAATGGACAGCATTTACTTAGTAATGGTACTTGTTTTACTGGGACTCGCCGCAATGGACCTGATCGTGGGAGTTGCCAACGAC
>JAQUYE010000031.1 GCA_028691965.1 Paludibacter sp.
GATCTGGATGTTCGTTACGCATACGTTCAGCCAGTCCGTTGGCCCCACCGGTAACTTCACTTTCCGATACAATTACGATACTACTGTTTTTAGATTTACGGAATCCGTTTTTAATCAGCTCTTCGAGTTGGTCGACTTTTGTTTCTCTTTCAGGAATGATGGCAGCTTCGGCACCCGAGGCCAATGCGCTGTTTAGTGTAAGGAATCCGGCATCACGCCCCATTACTTCAATAAAGAACAAGCGTTCGTGCGAACTTGCCGTATCGCGGATTTTATCCACTGCATCAATAATGGTATTCAAAGCTGTATCATACCCGATGGTACTGTCCGTTCCATATAAATCATTATCGATAGTACCCGGTAATCCTACTATAGGTATATTGTACTCCTGCGAAAAAATACGGGCACCGGTGAAAGTTCCGTCACCACCAATCACCACAATGGCATCAATTTCTTCTTTTACAAGATTTTCGTAAGCTAACTTTCGACCTTCGGGAGTGCGAAACTCAGCACACCGTGCCGATTTAAGTATCGTACCGCCCTGCTGGATAATGTTACTTACGTTTTGAGTCTGAAATTCCCTGATTTCACCTGTAATCAATCCTTTGTACCCTCTGTAAATTGCCTTTACCCTGATACCATTAAATATAGCAGCCCTGGTAACCGACCGGATGGCCGCGTTCATACCAGGGGCATCTCCACCGGAAGTTAACATTCCGATGCACTTAATTCCTTGACCCATAATTTTATATTCTACCTTAATTTCTTTTCTCTTCGAGTGCCTGGGCCACCTCTTCCATCAACCACCGGGGTGTGGAAGTAGCTCCGCAGATACCAATCTTTTTGGTCAGGTCGAGATCGAGCGAATGAATTTCGGAAGGTTCGGATACAAAGTAAGTATTCGGATTCACACTTTTGCTGTGATTGAATAAAACCTTCCCATTCGAACTCTTCTTCCCGCTAACAAAAATAATGATATCGTTTTCGCTTGCAAATGTAGTAATATTTGGGATTCTATTGGATACCTGACGACAAATTGTATCAGAGGCTTCCAGTTTAGCATCTTTCTTAATATTTTCCTGGATATTGGCAATCAATCGGTTAAAACCATCCAGCGACTTAGTGGTCTGTGAGAACAGGCGCACATTTTTTGATAAATCTATTTTCGACAAGTCGTTCTCATTTTCGATAACAATAGCCTTCCCGTCGGTCTGCCCCATCAGGCCGTTTACTTCGGCATGACCGTGCTCTCCGTAGATAACAATCTGAGTGTCGTCCTGACCTTCGTTCTGGTAGGCAGTCTTGATACGTGACTGTAACTTCAATACTACCGGACAGGAGGCATCCACCAGGGTGATGTTGTTTTTGCGGGCCAGCTCGTAAGTGGAGGGTGGCTCACCATGGGCACGCAGTAATACTTTAGCATTCTTCAGATTGGCAAACTGCTCATGATTGATGGTTATCAATCCTTTTTCTTCCAGGCGCTTCACCTCCTGACCGTTGTGCACAATATCCCCCAGACAATACAGCACTTCACCCTTGTCCAGTTCTTCTTCTGCCTTTTTGATGGCATTTACAACTCCGAAGCAGAATCCCGATTTCTTATCAATTTCTATGTTCACAATCTTTTAAACTTTAGGTCTTCCATCAGTAGAAGACTACCGACTTGTGACCGTTTCTAAAAACAATTCCCGCAACCTGTCCTGTTGTTGGTCGGGAGTAAGATCGGTGTTATCGATCACTTTTGCATCATGGGCCTTCCTGAGCGGACTCTCACTTCTGTTCTGGTCGCGATCGTCGCGCTCTTTAACATTGGCGAGTACTTCAGCATAGACAACCGTTTCGCCTTTTGCAAGCAACTCCTGCATCCGTCGTTGAGCCCGCACCTCTGCACTGGCAGTGAGAAATACTTTTAACTCGGCTTCGGGAAACACAACGGTACCAATATCACGCCCGTCCATCACAATTCCCTTTTTCAAACCCATCAACTGCTGCTGACGAACCAGTTCGCGACGCACAGCACCCAGCGTACTCACCCTGCTGGCACCATTCGACATCTCCAGGGTTCGGATTTCAGTCTCCACGTTCTCACCGTTCAGGTACATATCAGCATTGCCATCGTCGCGAAGTTTAAATTCCAGCTGAATGGAACCCACCTGTTCAGCAATCTGTTGCTCATCCATCGCATCGGGCGACATCCATCCCTTTCGATAGCAATACAAGGCAACAGCCCTGTACATGGCACCCGTATCTACGTACACATATCCGACTTCACGGGCCAGCGCACGCGCCATGGTACTTTTACCACAGGAAGAAAACCCGTCAATTGCAACAATTATCTTCTTCATTAGTTCATTGTCAACGTTTAAATTCATTTAAAGAAGTGCTGATAGAGAACAGATAAGCAGTATGCCCTACCTGAAACTGGCTCATGCCGAAACCAACCTGAAACTTACTGATGCGTATTCCGCCACCAAACGAGAAACCGGCCATACTTCTGAACCCGTTCATAGCCATTTCCTGATGCCGGCGATGATTGTAAGAAGCCGCCAGGTATACATTTTTGCCTGGTAAAAACTCCAGACCAATAATTGCATGACGAAACGCCATATCGGCAACTGATATCTCCTGCACCAGGTCGGAATGCTCGTATCCTATTTGTCCGGAGTTGTTGTCGGTGTAGTATAAATTCCATCGGTTTAACTGATGCAGGGTTAGTGAAAACCTGAAAGGAGCGTGTTGTAGCTTTTGAGTAATCCCGAGCAGCAGATCCAGGGGAAGCGGCTCGCGGTGCTGCCCATCTTCACCGAGGTAATAACCTTTGAACTGAAGTCCGGCATTACGAACAACCAGCCCCGCAGCAAATAAGGATGAAGACGAAGTATAATGTACGCCCAGGTCGACGGCAGCGCCAAACGAAGTGTACCGCTCGTAAGCCGAAAAAATCGGCTTCAGAGTGATACCGGCAGTGAGTCGCTCGCTGATGGTACGACTATAAATTAAATTCAGCACCACATCCTTGGCAGTAAACTCTCCGATAATCTGATTATCCTCCGTAGTTTCCTTAAACGTCCCGTAATCAATGTACTGCACCCCTACAGCAAAATGATTATTCCCGAAACCTGTACCATAAATAGCCGAGCCAAACTTTATATCAGCCAGGTAATTACTCATATTCAGTCCCAGCATCGACCGCGACGACTCATTTAACAAGGCAGGATTAAACAGGGAGAAGTTAACATCACCATCGGGATTGGTAATATTCTTCCCACCTAAAGCAGCCATCCGGGACGAGACAGGTAAATCCAGAAAACGAAACACACCATCCGAAGCTTGTACGGACATACTGATAAGTCCGCACAACAAAAGTGTTAATATTTTGTTATAGTTGTAGAACATGTTCATCCGCAATTAATATCGGTCTTTTGCTTATAAGTTTAATCGATTACCAGTAGTTAGGCCGCTCAAAGATACAGCTTTTCATACAAAAATAATATACAGGCCCGTACTGACAGACTCCATAGTAAACGTAAAATTCGGGAAATAGTGCACCAGCGAATACAAAAAAAATATGAAAATCAGCAAATTATAGTATTATTGACATTAATTTCAAAAAAAAACGGTTGGTAGAACTATTATTAGAAAAAAAATCGTACATTTGCCAATCTGAAAAATATATAATAATTGCATCAATATGGACGTAAAAAAATCACCAAAAGCTTCACTTGAAGACAAAAAATCCATCTACATGCTGATGGGATTTGTAGCGGTTTTGTCGTTGCTTTATATTGGCCTGGAGTGGACTCAACACGAGGTTACCATTTACGAGGATACCGCAACTGCAGTGATTGAAGAAGAGGAAATTGAGATCATTCAGACTGCAGAAGTGTTGCCTCCCCCTCCTCCACCCGATGTTCCGGAAGTTATTGAAATCCTGAATGTTGTTGAAGATGACATCGAAACTGCTGAAATTGAAATCGACACCGAAGACGACAAAGACAAGCAGGTTGTAATACAGGCTCCTGTAGCCACTTCGGGAGTTGCTCAGGAAGAAGATACCGACGTAGTATTCGTGGTGGTTGAATCCATGCCGGCTTTCCCAGGTGGTGATGCTGCACTTTTCAAATACCTGAACGACAATATTAAATACCCGGTTATTGCACAGGAAAGTGGAATTCAGGGTCGTGTAGTTTGTCAGTTTGTGGTAAATCGCGACGGATCCATCGTCGACATTGAGGTAGTGCGTAGTATTGATAAGAGTCTGGATGCAGAAGCTGTACGCGTAATCTCAAAGATGCCCCGCTGGACTCCCGGTAAACAACGTGGTAAAACAGTACGTGTAAAATACACCTTACCTGTTAACTTCCGTCTGCAATAAAAAAACACGCTGATTGTACCAACGGTCAATCGGGATGCGTTTTAAAACTTATACAAACCGTTTGGGAATATCCAAACGGTTTTTTTATCGTATATCACCGTTAAAAAGAATTCATGCAAACAGAAATATATCAGGAACCTGCCGTATTAGTTGGATTAATCACCCCACAGCAACCGGAAACCAAGGCTATGGAGTACCTCGACGAGCTTGCGTTTCTGGCCGATACTGCCGGGGCAACTCCTGTTAAGTCGTTTACCCAGAAACTGGATTACCCTAATCCTAAAACCTTTGTAGGACCGGGCAAGCTGGCTGAGATAAAAGAGTACATCGTAGCCCATGATATCGGGTTGGTGATCTTCGACGACGAATTGTCGCCCGGACAGCTCCGTAACATCGAACGGGAGCTGAACGTTTTGATTCTCGATCGTACCAACCTTATCCTCGACATATTTGCTAAGCGGGCACAGACTGCTAACGCAAAAACGCAGGTCGAACTGGCACAGTTGCAATACCTGCTACCGCGACTTACCCGCTTGTGGACTCACCTTGAGCGTCAACGCGGGGGTATCGGGATGAGGGGTCCCGGTGAAACACAGATTGAAACCGACCGCCGTATCATCCTGACCAAGATTTCGTTGTTGAAGAAAAACCTGAAGGACATCGACAAACAGATGGCTACCCAGCGAAAGAACAGAGGCAAGATGGTGCGTGTAGCCCTGGTAGGATATACCAACGTAGGAAAATCCACCCTGATGAATCTGCTCAGCAAGTCGGAAGTATTTGCTGAGAACAAGCTCTTTGCAACACTGGATACCACCGTGCGCAAAGTAATTATCGAGAATCTGCCCTTTCTGCTCTCCGACACCGTTGGATTTATCCGCAAGCTTCCTCATCACCTGGTAGAGTCGTTTAAATCGACCCTCGACGAAGTGCGTGAAGCCGATTTACTACTTCATGTAGTGGATATTTCGCATCCTAACTTCGAAGAGCAACTTGAAATTGTGCAGCAAACCCTACAGGAAATCGACCCTCAGGAAAAGCCCACTATCCTGATATTCAACAAAACAGATGCTTTTACCTATACTCCGAAAGAAGAGGACGACTTACTCCCTTCCACACGCGAGAATATCAGTCTGGACGAATTAAAAGCCACCTGGATTTCGAAACTAAACGAAAATTGTATCTTTATATCGGCAAAAGAGAAACATAATATTGAAAACCTGAAAGAAACAGTCTACCAAAAGGTAAAAGCAATCCATGTGGAGCGCTATCCCTATAACGACTTTTTATTTCAGCGTTACGACGAAACCCTTTAAAAATTACACCAATGAAGAATTTCCATTTTCATAGCCCAACCTACTTCGTGTTCGGCAAAAGCAAAGAAAGTGAAACCGGAACCATGGTTCGCAAGTTTAATGGCACACGTGTATTGCTTCATTATGGTACCGGTTCGGTAATCAGAAGTGGTCTGCTCGACCGGGTTAAAGACTCCCTGAGTAAAGCCGGCGTTTATTTCGTCGAACTCGGAGGGGCTGTTCCCAACCCCCGCAGTGGATTGGTTTACCAGGGCATAGAACTCTGCCGCAAGGAGAATATCGATTTTATCGTTGCAGTGGGTGGCGGAAGCGCTATCGACTCCGCCAAGGCAATAGCCATGGGAGTACCCTACGCGGGCGACTTCTGGGATTTTTACAGTGGAAAGGCAGTTTGCAAAAAAGCAATCCCGGTAGCTACCATCCTTACCATCTCTGCTGCCGGCAGCGAAGGTTCGAGCAGCTCGGTAATCACACACGAAGACGGCAACTATAAAAGAGGATGCACCTCCGAACATATTCGTCCGGCGTTCTCCATCCTTAACCCTGAGCTTACCCTGAGCCTCCCGAATTACCAGACCGCCTGCGGAGCTGTCGACATGATGGCTCATGTGATGGAGCGCTATTTCACCAATACCACCGAAGTCGAAATCACCGATCGCCTGTGCGAAGGCATTCTGCTCACCGTCATTAAAGAAACACCAAAAGCACTTGCCGATGCTACCGACTACGATGCCCGTGCCAACCTGATGTGGGCAGGGATGGTAGCTCACAACGACATTTGCGGCGTTGGTCGCGACCAGGACTGGTCGACTCACGGACTGGAGCACGAACTATCGGCTTTGTATGATGTAGCTCACGGAGCCGGACTGGCAGTGATGTTCCCGGCCTGGATGAAGTACGTGATGCACCACGATATCATGCGCTTTGCTCAGTTTGCCGTTCGGGTATGGGGATGTGAAATGAACTTCCAACAACCGGAAAAAACAGCCCTCGAAGGCATCCTTCGTTACGAAAACTTCCTGCGCTCCATCGGCATGCCGGTACGTTTCTCCGACATCAATGCCCGTGAAGAAGATATCCCTTTACTCGTACAACAAACCGGTATTGGCAACGGCACCATGGGTAGCTTTGTATCCCTTACTGCTGCCGATATTGAAAAAATATATCGATTAGCGCTCTGATGAAGATACACTTACAGCACAACTCTATCAATGCACGAATTAAACTGCCGGCCTCAAAAAGCATCAGCAATCGTGCATTGATACTGAATGCACTTTCCTACAGCCCCTATCCCATTGGCAACGTATCGGATTGTGATGATACCTCCGTCATGATAAAGGCACTGGACTCGAACGACCGTCTGTTCGACGTTGGAGCAGCAGGTACCTCGATGCGTTTCCTGACTGCTTTTCTGTCGAAAACACTCGGCGAATGGGTGATTACCGGTAGCGAACGAATGAAACAGCGCCCAATCAGGATATTGGTCGACGCACTTAACCAACTGGGTGCCAAAATTGAATACCTCGAAAAAGAAGGATTCCCTCCGCTCAAAATTACCGGTAGTGCCCTGATGGGTGGCGAAATAAAACTGAATGGCGGTGTGAGCAGTCAGTATATATCAGCCCTTATGATGATTGCGCCCTATATGTACAAGGGCTTAACCATTCAGCTGGAAGGGAAGGTAATCTCCCAACCCTATATCCGGATGACGCAGGCTATGATGAACGAATTCGGGGTCGATTCCACCTTCGTTGACAACAGTATCAGGATCCCGGCGCAGGAATATACGCCTGTTCCCTTTACGGTGGAGTCCGACTGGTCGGCTGCCTCCTACTGGTACGAGTTACTTGCTATCGCCGGAAAAGGCGAAGTGTTTCTCGAAGGACTACGAAAAAACAGTTACCAGGGAGATGCTCAGGTAGCTAATTTATTTGCTCAGCTGGGAGTAGCTACGGAGTATTATACCGACGGCGTTAAACTAAGCCCTTCCGAAACTGCCACATCGCAGCTTAGCTACAACTTTATCAACGAACCCGATCTGGCACAAACACTGGCCGTATGCTGTTGTATAAAAGGCATACCCTTCTCGTTCAGCGGACTGCAGAGCCTGAAAATAAAAGAAACCGACCGCATTAACGCCCTTATCAACGAATTGGCAAAACTGGGTTATTGTATCAGCGAACCTGCCGAAGGAGAATTGGAATGGACAGGAGCCACCTGTGCAAAAGCAGATGTTCCGGTTATTAAAACCTACGAAGACCACCGCATGGCGATGGCATTTGCTCCGGCAGCTCTGGTTGGTGAGTTAGAAATTGAGCATCCCGAAGTTGTAAGCAAGTCCTACCCTGATTTCTGGCAGGACCTGCAAACTATCTCTTAATCCAGCACAGTTACCCAACCGTGCGTATCAGGCTCATCGCCACACTGGATAGCAACCAGTTTGTGGTATAACTTATCACTTACAGGACCCGGCTTACCATCCTTCGAGAAGGTGTAAGAGATACCTGTATCATAATCGTCGATACGTTCGATCGGACTAATCACTGCTGCTGTACCACAGGCACCCACTTCTTCGAAGGTAGCCAGTTCCTCAACGGGCACATGGCGGCGTTCGACTTTCAGACCCATATCTTCGGCCAGCACCATCAGACTCTTGTTGGTAATCGAAGGCAATATGGAAGTCGACTCGGGAGTTACATAGGTATTATTCTTTATTCCGAAGAAGTTGGCAGCACCACACTCATCGATGTATTTCTTTTCTTTGGCATCCAGGTAAAAGATGTTCGAGTATCCCAGCTTGTGGGCATGCTCTCCGGCAACCAGACTTGCAGCATAGTTACCACCTACCTTATACTTACCGGTACCCAGCGGTGCTGAGCGGTCGTACTGACGCATAATAACAAAGGGAGTCGTTGCAAAGCCACCTTTAAAGTAGGGTCCCACCGGAGCCACTAACACAATAAACAGGTATTCGGAAGCAGGGCGGACACCCAGCTGCGGACTGATACCAAACATAAACGGACGAATGTATAAGGTAGCACCCGAACCATAAGGAGGAATAAAGCGCTCGTTAAGCTTCACTGCTTTCTTCACCGCTTCTTCGAAAATCGAGGAAGGCAGTTGTTTCATCAGAATTCCCTCGCAGGAGTTTTGCATTCGTTTCGCGTTTTCATCCATGCGGAAGATACGCACTTTCCCATCCTTACCCCTGAAGGCTTTTAGTCCCTCAAACACTTCCTGCCCGTAGTGCAGACAGGTTGCAGCCATGTGCAACTGCAGGTATTCATCGTCATGAACTTCAAGCTCACCCCATTCTCCGTTTTTGAACGTACAACGAACGTTGTAATCGGTTTTCATGTAGCCAAAACCCAGATTTGCCCAATCAATGTGTTCCATATGCTGATGTATTATTTTTCACAAAAATACTGAAAATTTACGGTCTTTAAAACTATTAAGGTACAAAATTGCCTCATTTCCACAGTTCATCAATAAGTCGAGCACACTTAAATGAGCTATAAACCCGTTTTTCTGACTAAACACCTGATAATACGGCGGTACCCCGGCAAACAACGCAGGCTTTTTAGGATGAATCCCGTTTCGGAGTTGCAGGCACTCTTCCGGAAGCTGACCGAAAGCCGACGTCGGCACGGGTGCCTCCAGTCTATCTATCCAGGAACGAACAAACTCCATCGTTCGGGTATTAAAATCCCACAGGAAGTCGCCGGGCTGGCGGTACAGCTCTTCCAGCTCATCCGCATAATATTCGAAGTAGGGACTCGACTGATAAGCAGCCTCTAGCGTTTTCCAATGCTGAAGTGGCCAGTCGCCGTGACCCGACAAACGAACATCCCGAATCAGGGTCCGGTTGCCATTGGGGCGATCGAGCGGAATACTCAGCTCCATCATTCCCGATGTAGTTGCTATACGACAACGGTTCCGGTAACTTTGTTTTTCCACGTACTCGTACTGCTCGAGGTAGCTTGCAGTCGCATGCATCCACAGCGCGACATACTCAACAGGCGGAAAATAGGCCGTACTAAAACATACCGCCCCAAGCGTACCGGGAGTAAATGAATTAACGTCGGGCATCCTTAAAAAATCGGTTGAAGCGGATTTTACCCTCAAACCAGCCTTTGTCTTTATCCAGCGAAAGCCATACAGCTACCGGGCGACCCACCACATGATCTTCGGGAACAAAGCCCCAGTACCGGGAGTCGGCCGATTTATGACGGTTATCCCCCATCATCCAGTAATAATCCATCTTAAAGGTATAATATTCGGTTTGTTCGCCGTTGATAAAGAACTTACCTTCCTTCACGATCAGCTCATTCTTTTCGTACACCCTGATGATGCGCTCATACACAGGCAGGTTCCACTCGTTCAACTTCAGCGTACTACCTTTTTTAGGAATATAAATCGGACCATAGTTATCACGGTTCCACGAATGGGAGGCTCCGTACGGGAACACATCACCGCCCATTTCAGCAGGTTCGATACGAACAGCAGTCACCATCACCGACTTTCTGAGTGTCGCCAGCATTTCGGCAGTAAGCGGTAAGTGATACACCGGCAAGGCAGGATCCATTCCGAGGTAACTAATCAGCTGAGCTTCGTTGGTGTTGTTCAACAAACTACGGTCTTCCTTACTGATTCCAAGCTTAGTCAGCATATCATTCGTAAAGAAGCGACCGTTGGTCTGTACAAAGTAATTATGCTGCACACCGGGCAGTTGTTCTTCCGGTTCGTTATTCACATAAATGGTATTATCGCGTATTTCGAAGAAATCGCCGGGGATAGCCACACAGCGTTTTACATAATTCTCGCGACGATCGACAGGACGATACACCAGTTCGCCGTACACATCCCTGCGCGAGCGCACTATCTCACGGCCGCGGGCCATCGACGCTTCAGCAGTAGGTTCGGAGTCGGGGTTCTGGAGTTTCAGACTATTATACCCTTCGTAATAACAGCTGATGTAATAGTCGGGATTCTGCACCTTAACAGGAACAGTATCACCGGTAGGGAAGTTAAACACTACAATATCGTTACGCTCAATGGTATCGAAGCCCTTCAGGCGCTTGTACTCCCATTGCGGGTTCTCGAGGTAGGACTTCGAATTCAGGATAGGAAAGGTATGCTGCACCAGGGGAAACGACAAGGGGGTGTTGGGCACACGCGGACCGTAACTCGCTTTACTCACAAACAGGAAATCGCCTACCAGCAGCGTCTTTTCCAGCGATGAAGTAGGAATCTGATAGTTCTGGAACAGGTAGATATTAATAAAATAGACCGCTACCAGTGCGAATACGATAGCATCTACCCACCCCATCACTGCCAGCACCGTTTTATTCTTCGATTTCTTCCACCAGGTCCAGGGAATAAACCGGGTAATAAACGCATCGAAAACCAAAGGCAGTAAGAGTAGCCACCAAAAGTTGCCTACCCAGGCTACAAATAAAATGTAGAGAACACACCAGGCAGCTGCCTTTATCCACTGTTTTGTCGGGTGTTGTAAGCGGTCAGTCAGATTGCTCATGTAATAATTGTATATGAATAAAAACCTTAATCGAAACTCAACAAATCCTTCATTCCAAGCAGTCCTTTCTTACCAGCGGTAAATTCGGCTGCCACAACAGCTCCCAGCGCAAAACCTTCGCGCGACTTAGCATCGTGAGTCATCGTTATACTATCAACGGCCGACTCATACCTGATGGTATGAATACCCGGCACCTCTCCTTCGCGAATCGACTTAATAGCCATGGCCGATGCTGAATCTTCCACTTCCTTCGACCAGGTGGTCTTTCGGTCGAGCTGCTCCAGAATCCCTTCGGCCAGCGTAATGGCTGTACCACTCGGAGCATCCAGTTTCTGGGTATGATGCACCTCGGTCATTTCCACATTATATTCAGGAAACCTGTTCATTAGTTTGGCAAGGTAGGAGTTTACCTTCATAAACACATTCACACCCAGACTGAAGTTCGAACTCCAGAAGAGCGTATGTCCACCCTTTTCAATCTCCTTTGTCAATTCAGGCAGCAGCTCTGTCCACCCGGTAGTACCACACACAATGGGCACGCCGGCAGCAAACGAACTGCGGATATTACTCACCGCCACCTGAGGTACTGTAAACTCGATGGCCACATCAGCACTCCGGTACGCATCCGACGAGAAATCCTCCCTGTTGTCGACATCAATAATACAAACAATCTCATGTCCACGCTCACGGGCAATTCGTTCGATGATTTTGCCCATTTTGCCATATCCTATTAATGCAAGCTTCATTTTCCTGTGTTTAGTAATCAATATTGTCCGGTTCCCAGCAGAACCAGTGTACATGCCTCCTCTACTTCGATACCACGCGACCTCAGCAGTTCCTCAAACTCCCTGTTCTCCGTTCCGGGATTAAAAATCACCCGTTTAGGATTTAAACCGGCCACATATTCGTAATAGTCGGGTTGATTTTTGGGTCCGACATACAAGGTTACGGTATCCAGATCAGCATACTGTTTCTTTTGCGTGTCGATAGTTCTGTCAAAAATCACATCCGGACGTAAACCCAGCAGTTCAATTTCATGACCATACTTCAGCAATTTCTCCGCAGCCTTATACGAGTAGCGATCCGGATTATTGCTTGCGCCTATAACCAGTGTCTTTTTCATATTCCTTATGTGTTTAAATAAAAATCAAGCGTTTCGAATATCAGTTCCTTGTCGGCCGTGCAATTCAGTTGAATCTGCCCTATTCCCGACAAAAGCGTAAAGTTCACGAACCCTTCATCGTTCTTTTTGTCGTGTGTCATCAATTCATAGAGCACTTCATAATCGGCACACCCAAACTCCAGCTTACCATAATTTTCTTTCATCATGTAATTAAGTCGAAGCAGCTCCTCTTTCGGGAATTGATGTTGCACAAACGAAAGATAAAGCTCACACAGCAAGCCCCACATCACCGCATAACCATGCAGTGCAGGCTGGCCGATCCGGTGCGAAAAGGTTTCGAAGGCATGCCCGAAGGTATGACCCAGGTTCAGGGCCTTGCGAATGTTCTTCTCGGTAGGATCCTGCTCCACTACCCGTTCCTTAATCCGCACACTTCGCTCTACCAGCACCCGCAGGCGATCAAAATCGACCTCCTCCAGGTTAAACGCCAGTATCTCCTTCCATTCGGCCTGCGTATCTATTAAAGCATGTTTCACCATTTCAGCATATCCCGACCGAAGATTGTGAGCATCGAGGCTTTTAAAAAAATGCACATCAATCAGTACCCGGTCGGCCGGATTAAACACGCCAATCTCATTTTTCAGGCCCATCAGGTTCACCCCCGTTTTACCACCAGTGGCAGCATCCACAGCACCCAACAACGAGGTAGGGATGTTCAGGTAGCGGATACCCCGCTTAAAGGTAGAGGCAGCAAAGCCCCCCAGGTCGGTAATCATACCACCCCCGAGGTTTATCAGGAGCGACTTACGGGTAGCGCCATGACTACTCAGGTATTCCCACACCTGAACAGCAGCAGCAATATTCTTATTCGCATCACCGGCAGCAACCGTGATCACACGGCACTCGTCCGACAATCCGCAGGAGTACAAATAAGGCAGACATTCCTGTTGAGTAGTTGTGTCGGTCAGCACATAAATATCATTCGCCGGATGACCGCCGATAGCCTTCGAAAGCTCAGACCTTAAATCGTTAGTAATTAATGTAGGGTATACGGTATTCATTAGCATTTCAATCAACTATGCAAAGATAAAACTTTTCTAACGAAATGGACTCCTATTGATATTTATTCATGTTTCGGTACGCATAGAACTATTAAGTGTAAATAAATAAACTTTACTTATTAATATTTCTGAAAATATAGTTGATATATGAAGATATGTTCATACATTTGCCATCGAATTAAGAAAGAACGTTATGCAAGACTTATTACAAATGGAAGAAGCAGCCTACACACTGAAAGCTATCTCGCACGGCACTCGCTTGTGTGTGATTTCTTTGCTGGCCGATACTCACGAAATGAATGTATCGGAAATAGGCACTAAGCTCAACTGTGAGCAGTCGTTGTTATCGCATCATCTTACCGACATGCGTGCGAAAGGAATTTTAAACTGTAGAAGAGAAGGTAAGAATTGTTATTATTCATTGAAGAATAAACAAATTACCCAGATTCTGGATTGTATTAAAAGTTGTAACTGCGAATAAGCATATGAATATATTTATAAGAAAACACGCCCTGAAGATCATCGGCACTCTTGTAGGATTGCTGGGAGGATATCTGTACTACCGGTTGATCGGATGTAACTCAGGCACCTGTCCGATTACCTCCAACCCCTGGATTAGTACAGTATATGGTGGATTAATCGGCTTCCTGTTGTTCGATCTCTTTAACAAAAAGGAAAAGAAAAATGTGGAAGAATAAACTAACGACCTTTTTGAAGGAATACCTGAGCGGCTGGGACTTCACCCGCATCCTGCGTCTGGCCTTTGCCGGCGTATTAGTTGCCGGATACTTCTCCACCAAAGAGCCCCTCTACCTGGTAGCCAGTCTGTTTTTAGGCGCACAAGCGCTGTTGAACTTCGGCTGCCCCGGAGGTAGCTGCGCAACACCGGCAGCCAAACGGCCCAACAAAGGGATGAAATTTAAGAAACTCGAATTAAACGACAATAAATAAAATGTACAGTACATTTCAGGTATCAAAAACGCAATGTATGACTTGCAACAATGAAGTCTTAAAACAATTAGGTTCTTTACGTGGTATATTTGGCGCGGAAATGGATCGGATCGACGGAAAGATAGTTGTCAATCATACGGATGAAATCACACGAGCAGAAATCGGAAAGAAGCTGGACGAACTCGGATGGAAAGAACTTCCGCAGGACAACAGCGGGGAAGTTGCCTATGACGACCCTTCGATTTGGGGATGTGCACTTTAACAACCACTAATAACACTAACAAATACAAGCAATTCTTTATGAAAAAAATCGTAGTAGCTTCGTTAGCACTTATCCTTATAGCCTTCACGGCCTGTGGTAATCAGACCAGGGAGAAAGCAACCGAAACAAAAGCAGAAAACATTACAACAAACGAAACAAAGAAAATGGGTACAATTAAACTAACCAAAGCCGAATTCTTAGCCAAGGTAGCTAACTATGAAGCAAACCCTTCAGAGTGGAAATACCTGGGGGACAAACCGTGTATTATTGACTTCTATGCCGACTGGTGTGGACCCTGTAAGACCATCGCTCCTATTCTGGAAGATCTTGCAAAAGAATACGACGGCCAGATATATATTTACAAAGTCGACACTGAAAAAGAACAGGAATTAGCAGCTGCTTTCGGCATCCGCAGCATTCCGTCACTGTTATTTGTGCCGATGGATGAGCAGCCACAAATGGCACAGGGTGCACTTCCAAAAGAAACATTCAAGAAAGCAATTGAAGAAGTATTGTTGAAAAAAACAAACTAATTCTTAGTTATTGTATAGATTCCCGGTGGCCCGGACTGAACTAATCAGTCCGGGCTTTCTTTTTGTCGGCTTTCTGTTCAACTTTCAGGTATTTTCTATCGCAATGGTCATTTATACCTACAAAAAGAAAAATATTTACACTTTATAATGAACATTTATAGAAATAGGTATGTTTATCAACAAAGTTAATTATAAAAAAGTAAAATTAACTCAATTTATAAAACACTCTTTTCAATTATCTAAATTATAACCTGTTGTTGATTGAAACAAGCATACCACTTACCGGTATCTGCCACAATCGGCCTTAAAAAAAATGTATCGTATGAAAAAATTGCTTTTAGGTCTTCTTCCAGTGCTTTGTATTTTACTTACAAGCCGATGTACCCTTGCCGAGGATATTGAGAAACTGCAGGGTGCAGTTGATTCATTGGGAATTGTAATAGGCACTCCAACATTCGAAACAGGAGTCTATCTTGATTTCATCAACGCAAAGTCAAAGAATTATGTTGATGAAGTAGAAATAAAAGTAAACGTAACCGGCACCGATGGTCAGTATGTTTACAACAACCTCGGGGTTCGCGAAGACCAGTTTCTCTCGCGGATTGGAATGATGGAACTGGTTATTGATCCACGAAAGGTGGATTCGGTTTCCATGCTAACCACTCCCTTAGAATTTAACGTAACAGTACAAGCCGAAGGATATAATCCGGTAACGCAAAAAATTAAACTCTTCAAACCCGGAATGCAAATGACTGCGATTACACTTGTAAAACTCAACGATGCTCCGGAAGGAATTTCGGCCAGTGTTACGAATAACTTTGTAGGCACCAACTCTTCGGGTCGCACCACTCAGAAGGGTGAGATAACAATGAACTCCGGCGAGCAGAGCATTACTATTAATGAAGGAGTTGTAATGCGCGACGAAGCGGGCAATCCGGTTACAGGAACTATTGCTGCCAGTGCAGTATTTTTCGATCCTCTGTCGCAAGCAGCGCAGGATGCTTTCCCGGGTGGATTGACTGTTGTGGCCGATATGGGCGACAATACCACCGAAGATATCCGCTTTGTATCAGCCGGGATGTTCGACCTGCGACTTACTGCCGGAGGAAAAAATGTTAGTTCCTTTGATAACGGAGGTATTACGCTTAAAACAGAAGTCTCGCCTGAGCTGATAAATCCTAACACGGGTCAGCCATTGAAAGAAAACGACGTAATTGAATTGTGGAGTCAGGATGAAGGTACCGGAAAATGGGTTTTCGAAAAAATGGATACGGTACGCAACGTAAACGGCAAACTGGTTCTCGAAGAAACAGTTACTCACTTAAGCCTTTGGAACTGGGACTTTTACTATAACACTTGTGATTATGGGGCACGCTTCGTATTCCGGGGCAACATCGACAGTGATAGGATGCGAGCTAGAATAACAGCAGTAATCGACGGTCAGTCTATTGAAGAGCGAACTAGGGAACGGATTTCGACCGTTCCCGGAAACCCTTACAACGAGATAATATTGAGTAGAGTACCAAGCAATACGCCTGCTAAATTCACCTTTGAAGATGGCGGAGGAGATCGAACCGTACAACTAACATTCAATCCTTCTACTCTTGATATTAGTAATTTATGCGATGGACAAACCTATTACATTGATGTGACAGATGCAAAAGCGAATGAAATTATTAAGGTCAATTTTGATCTTCAGGCAACATCAGCCAGCAATTCGCGACTGATCATTCGTCCGAATGCCACCATTTACTACAGGCCGGCCGGTGAAGCCAATGCTTCATGGAACACAGCTTACCTGAGCAATGGACGAACGACCATCGACCTTCCGCTTGCTGTGACTTACGAAATTCAGGCTGCATTTGGCAACAATTCAGGGAAAGGCACACTCCGTATCGAAAGAGATGGATCTTCAAGAGTAAACGTTATTATGACTCCCGATATCGAGATTGGTTCAGGGGGTACTACTGCAGCGCCAATCACGCTCAATGTCGCTCGTCCGTCAAGCAATACAATTAGGGTAAGATACACTGCTGTTCTTCCCGACAATGTCTTTGACCTGCTACGTGTAAAAGAATCAAGCTTTAATTAACTAATGAAATCGTAATCTATTAAAATATCAATCTATGAAGAAGTGGATTTTTTTACCCGTACTGATGCTGATGTTCGGTACCACCTTGCTAACAGCACAAATCACGAATGACAAGAAACCGGGAATTGGAGTAGCCATCGGCGCAAGTGCCTCTACCAATGGATTAGGAGTAAATGTTACTGCAGCACTCACCCGCTCCATTGCCGTGAGGGTGGGCTATGAAGCATTTTCAAAATCGTTCAGCGAACCTTATGTTTACGACATCGAAGATATCGAATTCAACATCACCCCCGACATTAAAGTAGGGGGAATAACAGCGAATGTCGATTTTTACCTGTTAAAAGGACTTTACCTTACCGGAGGTGTGGTACAAACCAGGTTCGCCGCAGGAGCAACACTTGAACCAACAGAGCCAATGATGATAGGCGAAATTGAATACCAGCCCGAAGATATCGGCGAACTAACCGTTTCGTTGCTGCCCGAACGCAGCTTAGCACCCTATGCAGGTATCGGATTTGGACGAACTATCTCCAGAGATAAAAAGCTAGCCTTTAATTTTGAAATGGGAGCCTATCATATGGGATCGTATGTTGTCGACATGCAAGGTACAGCCCTGTTACAGGGAAATTCGGACAACGAATCCGTACAGCGTATTAATACCGTATTAAGTGAAATAAGCTGGAGTGGAATTTATCCCGTAGTGAAACTGGGACTCTCGTTCCGCCTGTTCTAATACGGTTTAGCGAATACGGGTGAAACTAACTGCCTGTTACGATCACCTTCCCCTATATACCCGGACTGAACATTCAGTCCGGGTATTTTTTACCTGCTTGTTGGGCTCCACATTAAACCATTTGTGCGCTGCTCAGTCAGATGGTATACGTAATTCACTTAAACAAAAAGCAATACACGCATGAAACAACGAATTTTAGTTTTGACACTGGCGCTGGCTGTACTTTCGATTACCGGCATGGCCCAACGCCCACAGGGAGCAGGCGAACGCCCGCAATGGAATGCAGAGCAACGAGCCGAACAGATGGCAAAAGACCTGGAGCTGACTAAAGAACAACAGACACAGGTAAAAGAACTATTTGAAAAGCAACAAGCCGAAATGGCCGAGATCCGCAAGCAGCCCCGCAACGAGGGCACCGATCGCCGCGCACAATTCAGCGAACTACGCAAAAAATGGGACACTGAATTAGAAAAGATTATCGGCAGCGAAAAACTTGCCAAGCACAAAGAATTGCAGGCGCAACGAATGAACAACCGCCGGAACCGACAACAATAAGCCGGCCCCCGAAAAGCCGGGAATGCAGGAACATTCGGGTCGACCCATCGGCCTTTTCCCGCCTCCCGGCTCTCTTTTACCCCTACATTGGCCACAAATATGCAATTTTTGCCCACAAACGTGCAATTTTCACCACCATTGCTGCTCTATCTTTGTGCCCATGAAACTACAATTCCTGATCCTGTTTTTGATGCTGCTTGTTGAGATGGTTCTCAGCAGTAGCTTTGCACTCCAATCAAGCCCGGTTCTATCGTATAGTACCTCAGCTCCTTTCATTACCTATACCGGGGAATGCTCAGGGGTATCCGCTCAGAAAGAAATTAACAATTCACAAGTTGTCGTTAATAATTCGCAAGTTGTCGTTAACAATTGCAAGCTTCGTTATTTTGTTCGCTTTGCACCGACGTTCGGCGCTTCACCACTTTTCGGTTCCCTATTCCTGAGCGTGTACTTTACTTCACCTGGCCGGTTTATTCCCACCTGCCGCGAAGCTGGTTGTTCGTTTCCAGGGAATGTTCTTACTACTATCAGCCTGTACAACGCAGCAGTTGCAGGTAGCTATCCTTCCTTTGCCGCCTGTTTACACTCCGCGGTTTTTAACAGGACCTGAGTCCGCTCCCCCCCTTTTTAGTACTTTCTGCCTGCCGGCTGACCACTAGTTGGTCGGCCTTTTGCGTTTAATGCCCTAACCAAAACGTCCCGCAGCCCTGGCCTTTTCGCGTTTAACTCCCTAACCAAAACGTCCCGCAGCCCTGGCCTTTTTGTCATTTCAATCCAGCGTTTCCGATCCAATCGTCATGGCTTTTTTAACCGAAACGCGGCATGTAACAGGTCCGCATATGTCATGTAACAGGTTTGCACATGTCATGTTAGAGCTTCGCATATGTCATGTAACAGGTTCGCACATGTCATGTTAGAGCTTCGCATATGACATGTTAGAGGTCCGCACATGTCATGTTAGAGCTTCGCACATGTCATGTTAGAGCTTCGCACATGACATATGACAGGTTCGCACACAAGATGTGCGGATCTATCACACGAGGTGTGCGGGTCTGTCACACAAGGTGTGCCGGTTACTCACACAGGGCGTGCCGGTTACTATGATCTGGCGTAACGACCAATACGCCCAGGGCAAATTGATCAAATGACTATAGTTTATACGTCTGTTTGGTCCAACCACCGTTCTCTCATATCGTAAATTTACGATTTGGGAGTACGGTGGTTCTCTTTAAGCGAAATCAATTGTTAAATCATTAACAAATTGCAAATTAAAACCCCGACACTGCTCTTCGTTTCAACTAAATTGAGGACAAGCAAGTGAATTTCGCTTCGAAAAAAGAGTTTCAGACAGCAAAACAAGCAAAAAAACGTTAAAACCAACACATAAAAAGCAGTTTACGCGCCCATTATATAAATAATGTTTAATACCTTTGGTGCGATTTTTCAATATATTAAACATAAAAGTGAAAACCAGCTATCACTTAAAAAAACGGGGCGATACCGAAAAGCCAAACGAGTAGGGAACGACTAATAAATTTTTATTATGAAGAAAAATGTTTTAAAAGCAGCACTTCTATTATCTATTTCTGTAGTAATGACTTCTTGCTTCACTTTAACGTATTCAGTGGGCGAAGGAGCTAAAACAGGGGTTGTAGTTCAAGAGAAAAATCATTATTTAATTTATGGTTTAGCACCGATTAAAACCTCCGACCCCACAAAAATGGCAGGTGGTGCAAAGGATTACACCGTCACCGTTCAACACACCTTCGTGGATGGCTTGTTGAACGCCATAACAGGTGGAATTTACTCACCAACCACTACAACTGTCAGAAAATAGGGATACTAAAGTCGGGGTTTTGCATGCCGGCACAACCCCGACTTATTGTAAGTTTTAAGAAATGAAGAAACTTGCACTTATCCCCGGAATCCTGTTAACACTACTTGGATTTTTTCAGGGTTTCCGCTATCTAGTCGATTATAACAGCCTGACCAACTATGGCAAAGGATACGTATGGGGTTCCCTTTTTTTGGTAGCAACAGGGTTGGTATTCCTCTATATTGGACTAAAAAAGAATAAAACCAATGGGTAATGACAGGTTGGTGAAAATTGTTTAGAGTAACGGCCGTTATATTTTTTCACTATCAGATTTATCTGGCTGATAGTGTGATCCATACATACAGATTATCGTTGCGGTAATGCCAGCATTTCCGGAAGACCCCTGCTTGTTGCGCTAGTGTCACTATCGGATAAAATATACATATCTGACAATATGATTTAACAAAATAATTCATAAATATGAAATATCATTAACCTATCGAGTAAATAATTTCGTACCTTTGCTATGAAAATAAAATACAAGAATAACAAACTCGAAAAATCACTCACCAATGATAAGGAACTTATCAAGTCGTACGGAGAGCTGGCCAAAAAGATTAAAGAAAGAATGAACCAGCTTTTTGCGGCAGATAACCTGTCGGTCATTGCATTGCTTCCTGCTTTGCGATTACATCCGTACAAAGGGAATCGGGCTGGTGAATGGGCTGTTGATATCAAAGATAACTGGCGAATAGTTTTTGAAATTGCACAAAGTCCTATCCCCCAAAAAGAAGATGGAGGTGTAAATCTAACACAAATTACTGTCATAGAAATTGTTTCAGTAGAAGACCCACATTAACACACACAGCAATGACTAATTTAGAAGCAAAAAAACTACTTTTATCTTGCCCCGGCGATACCATTCAGGAGCATATTGATACCATAGGTATGTCGCAGGCCGAATTGGCCGAACGATTAGGCAGGTCAGTCCCCAAACTCAACGAATTGATAAAAGGCAAAGCCCCGATAACAAAAGAAACAGCCACCAAACTCGAATATGTATTGGGTATCCCAGCGAGCTTTTGGCTTAGTTTAGAAAGAACCTATCAGGATGAATTACTGGGAATTGAACGATTGGAGTTCCTGGAACAATGTATTGCATGGCTAAAATCATTTCCGGTTTCAGCCATGAAAAAACTGGGTGTATTGCCTGAAACAAATGAAAAGCATGTATTGGCAGAGAGTCTGTTAAAGTTTTTCAGGGTTGCTTCTCCAAATCAATGGGCGAGCTTTTACACCAATAATGAATTAGCATTCAAAATTGACCTCCAATATACAACTGAACCACAAGCCATTTCCGTATGGTTGCGTTTGGGAGAAATTCAGGCAGAAAAAACACAAACTATGGATTTTGATAAAAAGTTAATTCGTGAACGAATGCATGAAATCCAAACTTTATGCTACCAAATGCCTGACAACTGGATGATTAAATTACAAGAAATATGCAGCCAGTGTGGTATTGCCCTGGTTTATACCCCTTGTATTTCAAAAGCACCCATTTATGGTGCTTCAAGATGGATTAGAAACTTTTCGAAGCCATTAATTCAAATTACAGATCGTCAGAAAGATTACAATGCATTTTGGTTTTCATTTTTTCACGAATTAGCTCACATTTTAAATCATGGAAAAAAGGATGTATTTATTAGTCTTGACAATATAGAGCCTGATAATGAGAAGGAAAAGCAAGCCGATGATTTTGCTGCAAGGATGTTATTGTCTGAAAAGGAGAGAAATGAATTATTCCAACACTCAGATTTTACTCCTGAGTTAATTTTGGATTTTAGTAGAAAATATCGAAGAAATCCGTCAATTATCGTTTCTCAACTTCAAAGACAAACGAAGGTGTATACTGATTTCAAATTAAACAGGTTAAAAATAAAAGTAACCTTTGATCATTTAGAGCCGATTCGGATGTAAGAAACAAGGGAAAGTGGTGTGAAATGAATAATTCAAAAAAAAATAACGGCTTATGGCAAAATCGAAACCAATAGTAGCATTAATTTATGATTTTGATGGCACATTATCTCCCGGTAATATGCAGGAATATGCATTTATTCAGGCAACCGGAATGAGTGTACAAGAATTCTGGGCTGAAAATACTCACTTAGCACAAAATCAGGATGCTGATCAAATACTTACCTATATGTTTCTAATGCTACAGAAAGCTAAAGGAAAAGGGATTTCACTAAAAAGATCAAAGTTTAAAGAGTTTGGCAAATCAGTCGATTTATTTAACGGGGTTGAAGAGTGGTTCGACAGAATTAATGAATTTGGCAAAAGCAGAGATGTAATCATTGAGCATTATATTAATTCATCGGGTCTGAAAGAAATGATTGAAGGTACCAGCATCGCAAAGAAATTTAAAAAGATTTTTGCTTGTTCTTATCTGTATAATATAGATGGTATTGCTGAGTGGCCTGCTGTATCAGTGAACTTTACAAACAAAACGCAGTTTCTGTTTAAAATAAACAAAGGAATTGATAGCGTATATGAGTCAAAAAAAATAAATGAATTTATTCCGGAAACTGAAAGAAGAGTTCCGTTTTCAAATATGATTTATTTTGGAGATGGCGAAACAGATATTCCTTGCATGAAGTTAGTTAAAGATCAGGGAGGCCATTCAATTGCAGTTTATCAACCCGGCAAAACAGATAAGAAAAAAAGAGCTTCAAAATTAATCAATGAAAATAGAGTTAACTTTGCATGTCAGGCTGACTATTCAGAAAGCAAAGAGATTGATAAAGTTGTAAAAACGATAATTGAAAAAGTAAAGGCAGATACTGAATTTAATGTTTTGATGAAAAAGCACGTAAAGGCATCGAAATAGAATATCCGAATAAGGTTAACTACAGACACCCTGTATTGTTAACATAAGTTCATTTAAAATATTGTAAGTATGATAAGCCACGTACAACTAAAAAATCAAGGATTCCAAGGTTTAAAACCATAAGCGCACTTCAGAAAAATGACAACTTTCTTCCTGATAAGATGGGGGTATATTTGATATTAGCCCCGGATAATTTTCAGATCGAATTTATAGAGAATGGAACAGGAGGATTTTTTTAAAGGAAAAAATCCCAATGTAAGTTTAGATGAATTAGCATACAATTGGGTGGATGGAGCAAATATAATGCACATTGGTAAAGCAGAATTAAGCAATATTTAAATTTTGGACATAATAAACCGGTTGGTCATTGGGGAGACAGATATATCTGGCAGTTGAAAAATTCAGATGTATTAATTGTGTATTGGAAAATATTGAAAGATATTGAGCCAGCCTGTTATGAATCTGCTTTGATTGATGCTTTTAGAAAAACATATGGAAAAAGACTCTTTGCAAACTTAAAAAGCTGAATATTATGCTATTGGCGTATTGTTGCCCTAATTATTTTAATTAACTCTTATAATATCACTGACTTCAAATCAATTTAATTATGTTTTTATTTGAAAAACGAGTAGATCAATTATTAGCCGAAGATACACTTCGATTAGTTAACAGTCAGATAAAAGAGAATAAAACCCTTGAATACAAGAGAGATCTAAAGTTTGAAAACAGTGAGGACAAAAGGGAGTTTTTATTTGATTTCACATCAATGTATAATACGGATGGGGGTTGTATTATTTATGGCATTGAAGATTTGAAGGATAACAAAAAACAAAACACCGGAATACCCAAAATTCATGGAATTACTATAGAGAACGAAGATAAACTTTTACAAAAAATTGAAGACACTATCAGATCCAATACAGAACCAAGTATCAACAATATCGGATTTAAAAAGCTAATAATTAACGATGAAACGGTTCTGGTTATAGGCGTTCCCAAAGGATTGGGTTTACCTTGTATGGTAACTTTCAATCAAACTAACAAATTTTATAAAAGACGAAATACCGGCAAATATCCAGTAGATGTATATGAACTAAATCAAATGTTTATGCAAAATATGGTATTAAAAGAAAGCGTGGAAAAATTCAGAGAAGAAAGAACGAAAAAAGTAATCACAGGTAAGATTCTTCCTAAACTCGACATTAGCACTTCACTTTTTGCGCACATTTTTCCATTTAACTTTGTAAATGAACAAATAATTGATTTATCTGGAGTTTACACAAATAGCAAAATCACAGAATGGATGAAACCATTACATGCTACTGGATGGAGTTACATGTATAATCTCGATGGATTTTTAACATACTGTACAAGGACAGTGGAAGATGAAAACTCATTACAACCAAATCATTATAAAGAAAAAATAATTTCATACAATCAACTTTTAAGAAATGGTATTTATGAAATATACTCTTCACACATCATTGCCAAAATAGATAAGCATTTACACCTTTATGAGAATGAACTTAATCGGTCAATTGAAGCGATAAAAAATGGGCTCTGCGTACTTGAGACGATGAAAATTGAACCTCCATTTTATGTGAGTTATAGTTTGCATGGCTTATTGAACGCAAAACTAATTTACAATGGAAATACGGTCAGCTCTACCCTGTTTACAACTAATGAAGTATTTCTACCGGCAGTGCTTATTCAAAACTATGATTCAGACATAAAAGAATTGCTGAAACCGGTTTTTGATATATTGTGGCAGGCTGTTGGGCTCAATAAAAACACAATAATATAGTACGAAACATTTATCAAGATACTATAAACACTCGCCAACCAAGATCACTTAAAAACACATAACTATGCCTATAAAAGATTTACATGTAAAAGCATTTGACGAAGGGACTATTGTCAAGCTTGAACTATTTGAAGAGTATGCTAAGCAATGGCTTCCAACTTTTATTATGAGCGAGCATAAGGAAGTCTGGATTTTTGACTTCTTTGCCGGCACTGGTTATGATATCGCAGGCACTGCCGGTAGTTCAATCAGAATTTTACGTCAAATTAAGAATCAGATAGGAAACATTTTTCAGCGAAAGATAAAAATCAATGTGTTTTTTAACGAGTATGATGACTACAAATTTGAAGAGCTTGTTATTTCATGCAATAGGTTTTTAGAGGAAAATAAGGATGTGGCACGGGCGATTAATGTTATATTCAGAAAATGTGATTTTAATGACCTTTTTCATAAATGTTTAAGCACTATAAATCAATATCCAAGTTTAGTATATTTGGATCAAAACGGAATAAAATTCATCGCAGACAAATTCATACTTGAACTTGAGAAGACAAATAAAACCGACTTTTTGTATTATATTTCCTCATCATATTTTTGGAGATTCGGAAGCACAAAAGCATTTAAAAATGTGATTGATATAGATATGGAGAAAGTAAAGCAAAATCCATATAAATATATTCATGTTGCCATATTGAATCATTTAAAATGCAAATTGCCAAATGAATCAGCGTTATCTTTGTATCCATTTACAATAAAAAAACAATCTGGAATGTATGGAGTAATATTTGGCGCAAAACATAAACGAGCAGTGGATAAGTTTTTAAAAACTGTTTGGGATATGAATAAGCTCAATGGTGCAGCAAATTTCGATATCGACGACGATAATACTAAGTTACAGTTAGATCTTTTTGATGGAAAGAAATTTAACAAAATTGAAACTTTCGCAATAAAGCTAAGAGAAAAAGTTCTAAGCGGAAATCTAAAAACTAATGAGGAAATATATAACTTTGCACTCGATGAAGGTCATATCTGTCAACACGCATCACAGGTAATAAAAGACATGAAGAAAGAAGGCTTGATTTACTATTGTGAAAAATCGCCCTTGATTAATTATGATCAAATTTACAAGAATCGAAGAATTATTGAATTTAAACTTATACGATAACGCCATGAAAACCACCAAAATAGAATGGACCGACAAAACCTGGAATCCTATAACCGGATGCACCAAACATTCCTCTGGTTGTGCGAATTGTTATGCTGAAGTGATGTCGCGCAGATTAAAAGCAATGGGATTGAAAAAATACGCCAACGCTTTCGACCTCACCCTGCACGAAGATACTTTAAATGAACCATTATCATGGAAGAAACCCCATGTGATATTTGTATGTTCCATGAGCGACTTGTTTCACGGCGGGGTGCCTTTCGAATTTATTGATAAAATAATGGATACCATCCGGGCAACTCCACATCACCGGTATCAGTTGCTAACAAAAAGGGCCGAACGTATGGCTGAGTACTTCAGCACAAGAGAAGTGCCTGCCAATGCGTGGCTGGGTGTTACCTGTGAGTCGTCGACTGTGAAGTTCAGAATAGATGCTTTGCGTGAATTAAACGCAACCATCAAATTTTTGTCGTGCGAACCACTGATTGATGCATTGGGAGAAATGAATCTGAGCGGTATCGACTGGGTAATTGTTGGAGGCGAAAGCGGACCTAAAGCCCGACCCATGAAAGAAGAATGGGTGCTGCAAATTCAGGCACAATGCGAGAAACAGGGCTCTACCTTCTTCTTCAAACAATGGGGTACCTGGGGCAGCGATGGCGTGAAACGGAATAAACATGCCAATGGAAAAATGCTGAAGGGGAAGGTGTGGCAGGCAATGCCAGCTTGAAATTGACACATTTGATCAGCAGAAACACTCCAAAACTCAGCAATCCTCTACTAAAATTCAAAAAAAATACATTTTGCGCGTAAAGTATTCACGGATGTAGAAAATAATTTATTTTTGTAGTTCAACTTAAGGTCACATTACCTTTCATTTCTACAAGAACGAATGCGTTTCTGATACCCAATCTACCCCAAATTTTATACCGCATGCTAAGCAACTAAAAAAGCTTATTTTTGCGCTATCAAAAAGACAATCGCAATACCAATAGAGTAACATATTTAAACCGCCGGGGCATGACATCGAAGTATCAACCGCCATTTAGCATTAGTGCAAAATCCATTAACCTGATTGCCGAAATTTCGGCACAAATTGAACGCTATGCCATCCGCATGGAGCAGGAAGACGGGTTGATGTTGCGTAAAATTAACCGGATAAAAACCATTCATGGCTCGTTAGCCATTGAAGGAAACAAACTTTCTGAAAGCATGATTACTGAAATCATTGAAGGTAAACATGTCGTAGCTCCTTTGCGGGAAATTCAGGAGGTTAGAAACGCTATTAAAACGTACGATGCATTTTTCATTATGAATTTGAATTTATCCATCCGTTTCTTGATGGAAACGGACTAATTGGAAGACTGTGGCAATCGCTTATTCTCACTCAATTGCACCCGATTCTTGAACATTTACCGGTAGAAAATATCGTTTTTCAGAACCAACAGAATTACTATGATGCTATAAGCCAAAGCAGTATTGCCACCGATTGCGGTGTTTTTATTGAGTTTATGCTTCAGGAAATTCTCACAACACTCAAAAACAGACAAGGGGATTAATTAGACAAACACATAGCCAAACTACAGGAAATGAATTAAAAATTATTTGTTGGCGCGCCGAAAACGGGTGGGTATTATTTAAAAACTGAACTCCCCTGAAAGGACTCAAATCTTATTTCCAGAACTTGCGGTGCATCATGATTGTTTGCAAAACCTTTAATCATTAAAAACAATTCCTCCTCCCCCGAAACCATTGCAGAAGCGGGTATCTCGTACTGCCTGAAATCAGATGAAGAGTTGGAAGCAAATGAACTGTTGAATGAGTTAAACGACTAAAACCAGGGCACGTAACACAAACATTCATCAATTGAGTTAATGATTAAGAAAAGAACTGCCAGCACTAATACATAGCATATTCGGCCAATTCCAAAAGAGAAAAATGATAAGGATAGGGATAAGCAATAATTTTTATTTATCTTTGAACATCAATTTTATACTATGGATCAGGAACTTGAAAAAACTCTTTGGGCTACTGCCGATAAGCTGCGAAATAACATGGATGCAGCAGAATATAAACACATTGTATTAGGATTAATTTTTCTAAAGTATATTTCGGATAGTTTTGAGCAACTACATGATAAACTCAAAGCCGACAAACTTTCCGACCCCGAAGATAAAGACGAATACCTGGCCGAGAATGTGTTTTATGTCCCACCTACTGCAAGATGGAGTTACTTACAACACCAAAGAGCAAAACTACCCACTATAGGCAAGGACATTGACGATGCAATGGATGCAATCGAGAAAGACAATCCATCCCTAAAAGGTGTGTTGCCAAAAGATTATGCTCGTCCTTCATTAGACAAAAAACGACTGGGCGAATTAGTCGATTTAATTGGAAATGTAGGTTTCAATCAACCGGGCCACAACAGCAAAGATCTTTTAGGCCGGGTTTACGAATATTTCTTAGGTATGTTTGCCGATGCAGAGGGTAAACGTGGAGGTCAGTTCTACACACCCGAAAGTATTGTAAAACTATTGGTCGAAATGCTCGAACCATACAACGGTCGTATTTATGATGGCTGCTGTGGCAGTGGTGGTATGTTTGTACAAAGTGAGAAGTTCCTGCAGGCACATGGTGGCAAAATTGGTGATATTGCAGTTTACGGACAAGAAAGCAATCCAACCACTTACCGTTTGGCCAAAATGAATTTAGCAATTCGTGGTATCGATGCTAAGATTGAATTGGGCGACACCTTCCACAACGATAAACATAAAGACCTGAAAGCGGATTACATTCTTGCAAACCCTCCATTCAACATCTCCGATTGGGGTGGTGAGCAGTTGCAGGACAGCCACCTGTGGAAATATGGTGTACCACCGGCAGGCAATGCCAACTATGCATGGCTTCAGCTTTTTATCAATAAGTTAAGTCCAGCCGGAACAGCTGGTATTGTATTAGCCAATGGCTCTATGACAACCAACACCGGTTCAGAGGGCGAAATCCGCAAACAGCTAATCACAGCAGGTTTAGTTGATTGTATGGTTGCTCTTCCCACTCAACTTTTCTTCAACACACAAATCCCCGCTTGTCTATGGTTTTTGGCTCGCAATCGCCAAAACCACAACCTAAGAGAACGAAGTAACGAAATTCTTTTCATTGATGCCCGAAAAATTGGCTCAATGACAAGTCGGAAAAATAAAGCATTTTCTGACGATGATATTGCCAAAATCTCGGATGTATATCACAACTGGCGACGTATTGATGGAAACTACGAAGATATTCAGGGTTTCTGCAAGGCTGCTACACTTGCCGAAGTTGAAGCCAATAATTATGTACTGACACCGGGCAGATACGTTGGAACAGAGGAAGTAGAGGACGACGGCATCTCGTTTGAAGAAAAAGTAACAGCTCTGTCTGAAAGTTTGAAAAGCCATTTTGAAAAGTCCATTGAGTTACAGGAAAGAATTAAAAACAATCTTCTCAAAGTTGGTATAAAATTATGAACAATTGGCAAGAAGATAGCAGCATAGATTTCAAAAGTTTAAGGCTGGTAATCGGAAAAAATTCAGATGTACCAAATTTGGCTGAAACTTGTGTTTGTTTTGCAAATGACCAAGGTGGAACTATGGCAAAACAGGGAAAAATTTCAAACCGAAGTTGCGGATAAAAATCGGGTCTATTTGACAATCCAAAAAAAAACAAATGAAAAATAAATCCATAAACAAAATTGAATATACAATTGATATTCAATTGTTTATTTTGCTTTTGAGTACATGTAAATGAAAACTAAAACTGAAAATAAATTTCTAAATAATATTTATGGACGACCAATATCTAACACAAGAAGAAGAACAGGAAATCTCACTACACACTGAAGAAGAGGATGGAGAATTAAACATAGAAACCGACAAAAGAAAACTTATCTGGCAAGCTAAGGATTTCTCAATTCGTGAATTCCACACTATGAAAAACGATGGAGAATTAATGCTTCAGCCTCTATATCAAAGAAATTTTGTTGCTACTGACCAAATTGCAAGTAAACTTATAGAATCGATACTTTTAGATGTTCCGATTCCTGTAATTTATTTAGCTGAAGAAATGGATGGAAACCTCTCTGTTATTGATGGCCAACAAAGATTGACTTCATTTTTATCGTTTGTTGAAGGCAGCTTCCCTGATGGCAGACCATTCAAACTTTCAAGTTTAAAGGTATTACCAGAGCTAAACAGAAAGCTTTACAAAGAATTAGATGAAGAGCAGAAAAAGAAAATTAGAAATACAACGATTCATTCTATTATCATTAAACGAGAATCTGATCCAGATATTAAATTTGAGATTTTCGAAAGATTAAATACAGGTTCTACCAAATTAAATGAAGACGAAATCCGTAACACGGTTTATCGAGGTAGGTACATACAATTATTGGCTGAATTAAGTGAAAACCCAACTTTCCACCAATTAATCAAAAAAGACAACTTCAAAAAACGAATGATTTATAGAGGTATGGTATTGCGCTTCCTTGCCATTTCCGAAAAATCATACCTCAATTACAAATCTTCGATGAAGCAATTTTGCAACAAAGAACTTAGAGATAATCGCAATTTAACAACTGAAAAGTCCAAGGAATATAAAGCACGTTTTGAACATTGTTTGGATTTGGTTAAAATCGTTTTTGGCGACAACGCTTTCAGAAGATATATGCCAAGTAGTAACAAAGGAGAGCCAGGAAACTGGGCAGCTGGTCAGATTAATATGGGGTTATTCGATTTACAAATGGTTGGTTTTGCAAATTACTCAAAAAGTGATGTGCTTTCAAAAGCAGATGCTATAAGAGAGGAACTGTTAAATTTAATGATTTGTGATAGTTCTTTCCAAGAAGTGATCACACTCCAAACTTCGAATACGGACTACCTTCGCAAAAGATTCCGCATTTACATGGACATGTTAGATCGTGTTATTGGTGATGCAAATTACAAACAACGCAATTTCCCATATTCCCTAAAAGAAGAACTTTTTAGTGAAAACCCATATTGTGCTATTTCTAAACAAAAGATTCTAGCCATTGAAGATGCTGAAGTAGATCATATTTTACCTTACTCAAAGGGAGGATTAACAGAAAGAGAAAATGCACAATTAGTTTTGCGTTATTTTAATAGAGCCAAAAAAGATAAAATTGAAGAATAATTATGACCCTTAGCCCCGCTCAAATAACAGAACTCAAAGCAATGATAAATTCTACATTGCAGCAACTCTACAATACCGATATATCATTAATTGACCGCCATGCACATGAGCGTTCAATAGCATTTCGATTTGGGATGTACTTTGCGGCTTCAGTTCGAGCTTCAAGCTTTGCAGGTGATAATATCACAATAGATTTTGACTACAATCGTAATGATAATAATGTAAAACATTTAGAGGAGTTTAATAGAAGGCATGGTGTTTTTCCAGACTTAATATTGCACCACAGAGGCTTTAATGATGTAAATATTCTAGTTATTGAATTTAAGGGGGGGGTAGAATAATCAACCAAATGGACGATTAGCAGATTTCAGGAAGCTATGTGAATTTACACACCCTGAGAGAAATGTTTATCAATACGGTTTAGGTGCATTTGTTGATTTAAATACAATTTACGCCAACACCCAAATAACTTATTTTATTAATGGAGAGCAAGAGCAATGAGCGAGTGGAAAGAATATAAAATAGGAGAACTTGTAACTTTTCAACGAGGACATGATTTACCTCGTTCTGAAATGTATCATGGAACTTATCCGGTAGCAGGTTCAAATTCTATTATTGGTTATCATAATAAATTTACTACAAAAGGTCCAGGTGTTACTATAGGCAGAAGTGGAAATATCGGGAATCCACAGTTACATAAAGAAGACTTTTGGGCGCATAATACAACATTGTGTAAGCTCCCCCAAAAATAGTCAAATTTAAAAGTAGACAAAAAATCAGTTTAATTTTTTAAATTTGCATTTATATGAAGAAGAGTAAATTCACTCCCACTGAAATTGCCCGGATTTTAAAAGAGTTTGATCAGGGCAAAAGTTCCGAAGAGATTAACAGAGATTATGGTATCTCTCGTGCTGCCCTATATAAATGGCGTCAGCGATATGGTGGTATGGAAGCCACCGAGTTAAAAAGAGTCAAAGAGCTTGAGGAGGAGAACTCCCGGCTCAAGCGTATGTATGCTAATTTAGCACTGGAGCTTGATA
>JAQUYE010000118.1 GCA_028691965.1 Paludibacter sp.
AGGCTACTTCGTCGAAGAGTTTAACCAGCAGTTCGTCGATGGTTAGTTCAGCTTCGCCTTTTTTTGCCAGCGATTTATTGATGCTTACAAGGTTGTCTTTCAGGTCGTTCATCAAACTGCCCATCATGCCGCCCGGCAGACCGGAAGCGATGAGGAGGGATTGCAGGCGACGGTTTGATTCGGGAATGAAATAGCCGAGGAAATCGTCCATGAATTCCTGAGTAAGAGAGCGTGCACGCATATATGCGGCCATATCGATTTCAGGTACCTTATAACCGGCATCCAGCAACATTTCGCGAACCATGATCACGTCGGCATGTCCTGTTCCCCATGAAAGAGGCTCCATTCCCACATCGATAATATCACATCCGTTGCGGCATACCTCCAAAATGGAAGCAGGGGTAAACCCGGGGCCGGTCTGACCGTGATACTGTACTATAATGTCGGGATAATTGGTTTTTATATGCTTAACGATCTTGCCCAAGCTGGCGGGGCGACCGATACCGGCCATGTCCTTCAGACAAATCTCATCGGCACCGTTGGCAATCAGTTCGTCGGCCAGCTGGCAGAAGTATTCAACATGATGGACTTCCGAAACGGTAATGGAAAGGGCGGCTTGCGCGATCATACCGGCTTCTTTGGCATACCTGATAGAAGCGATAATGTTACGGGGATCGTTCAGCCCGCAAAAACAACGGGTGATATCTGTTCCCTGAGCTTTCTTAACCTTGTAAAACAATTTGCGTACATCAGCTGGTACCGGACTCATACGTAAACCATTCAGCGAACGGTCGAGCATGTGCGTTTGGATCCCCGCATCGTTAAAGGGTTTACTCCATTCGCGAACGGCTATGTTCGGGTTTTCGCCGAAGAGCAGGTTGATTTGTTCAAAACCACCACCGTTTGTTTCAACACGGGCGAAACAGCCCATCTTGATAATCTCGGGGGCAATGCGTACTAATTGATCGACCCTGGGCATGTATTTACCGGCACTTTGCCACATGTCTCTGTATACCAGGGAAAATTTGATTTCCTTGTTCATATTAGATTTTTTTTATCGAATTTACTTTCCCTTTTCCTTGGGTTACTTGTTCTATTGCTTTTTCAATGGCTGTGTACACTGCCCCGGTATCAGTTCCTGTGCGCGGGTTTTTTTCCTTTACTACTTCGGCAGGTATGTATTTGTTGGAAAGTCGTATTAAAACATTGCCTATAACAACGATCAGTACGAGAATGAAAAATACGGTTATCATTCCCACTATCATTATTGAAACTGCTTCGTTCATCGGTTGCATGGTTGTTGATTTGACAGGTTAGTAATTGTACTTAAAAAAAGAAACAATATGTAAAATTATTACATATTATGCCATTTTAGTAATGAGTATGCAAATTTAGTCATTTTAATTGAATAAACATTAATTGAAAGGGGCTAAAAAGTTATGTTAACAATTTAGCCCCTTTAGATTAAATAATGCTTGGAATTGATAAAGGAAACTTAAATATTACCAAACAGGAGTCCTGCGAAAGTCGACAAGACTACCACCAAAAGCACATATACTATTGTTTTGCGTGTACCGAGTACTCCCCGGATTACCAGCATATTGGGTAAGGAGAGCGATGGTCCTGCCAGCAAAAGAGCCAGTGCCGGTCCTTTTCCCATACCCGATGCCAGTAAGCCCTGAATAATGGGAACTTCGGTGAGTGTTGCGAAATACATAAAAGCACCCACGATAGAAGCTAAGAAGTTGGAAAGAAGAGAATTTCCACCCACGGCCCAGGCTATCCAGTGATTTGGAACAACACCGGGGATGGAGGTGTCGTCGTGGGTAGAGCCCAACAGGAATCCCGCAATTACAACACCGATAGCCAGTAAAGGCATGATTTGCTTTACAAAGCCCCAGCTGGAAAGAATCCATTCTTTGTTTTCGCCGTTCTCACCTTTGTCGGTAAGTCCGAGTACGCTGATGGTTGCGATACCGGCTGTAACAGTGATCAGGGGATTTTTACTGATAAGGCCGGCAATAATTGTTACCACTGCTCCTGCGACTACCTTCCAGGCTTTCATTTTCAGGATCGCTATCAGGGTATATACCAGCCCTAGCGAGAGTAGTCCGGTTATCGCCCATTTGGCCGACCAGACAGCATACCATAAGCCGGATGTTTCTCCTTCGGCCGGTTTTCCCCAGTTGGCAACGACTAATATCAGTACCAACAGAAAGAAGTGCAGGGAAGTTTGCCACAAGGGTCGTGTTTCAGGGATATCCGGAAAGTTAAGTTGTTCTTCTGCTTTTGCTTTTTCTTCTTTCCGATAAATGAACGCCATGGCAAGTCCGATCACTACACTGAAGACTACAGCTCCGATGAATCGGGCTATTCCCAATTCCGGTCCGAGGATACGTGCAGTAAGGATAATGGCCAGAATGTTGATGGCAGGTCCTGAATATAAGAAGGCGATAGCCGGTCCCAGACCGGCACCCCGCTTGTGGATGCTCGAGAATAAGGGGAGGATGGTACAGGAACAGACTGCCAGGATGGTGCCGGAGACGGAAGCAACCAGGTAGGCTACCCATCTTTTAGCTTTTGCACCAAAGTACTTGATGACAGAGGCCTGACTCACAAACACAGAGATGACTCCGGCGATCAGGAAAGCCGGAAGCAGGCATAAAATTACATGTTCACGGGCGTACCATTTGGCCAGGTCGAAGGTGGCAGCCACAGCAGTAGTGAAGACAGCACTATCGACCGGCAAAAAATAAACTACTAAGAAAAGTGTGATTATCGAGAGTAGAATAGTAAGTTCTTTCTTTACTTCCATTGTTTAAAAATAAAACGTAAGTACATAGTAGATGCCCACACCAATAAAAAGTACGGCAACTACACGACGAAACCAGTATTCGAAGTTTTTAAGTTTACTGTAAAAGCTTCCGACGCTTGACACACTATAGGCAAGTATCCAGGCAAAGATGAGTACGGGTAATCCGGTAGCCAATGCAAAGGCAAGAGGCAGAAAGATGCCACCCTGACTGGCAACGGCAAGGGGGATGAGTCCACCGAAATAGAGCAGACCACTGTACGGACAGAAAGCCAGTGCGAAAATTACTCCTATTAAAAAGGAGCTGGTCATGGTTCCTTTACGGGCAGTCTTTTCCATCTTTTCGCTGGTGGCGCCTTTGAGTGTGAAATTTAGTTTAAGTACATCCAGCATAAACAGACCGATCAATATAAGAATAGGCCCCAGGAAATAGCCACCATATAAACTGAGGGATTGCTGTATCTTAAAGATACTGCCCCCTTGTTTTAAAATGACAATCAGAATACTCCCTAATACAGTATAAGTGAATGCCCTCCCTAAGGTATAAAAGATGCCGTTCAGAAAGATTTTGCGTTTATCGTGCAAGTCCTTTCCGATAAATCCGATAGCCGTGATATTAGTGGCCAGGGGACACGGACTGATAGCTGTCATCAAACCCAGCAACAAAGCAGTCAGAAGCGGGAGCTGTGATGAATCGGTAAGTTGACGGAGTACTTCCATACGATTGAATCTTCGAGATAGCGATTTATTTCATCCTGAATAGCTGACTTCAATCCTTCCGGATCGCTTAATGCCATAGCAAATCCTTTGTCGGTCATGTTGGTGTATAAAACACCCTTTTCAATTACAAGGCTCGACCAGGCAATTTCGTATTTATCGATAAGTTCTGAAAAGGTCTTGTCACCCAGTTCCACTTCTACAAACTGAACTTTGGTGGGGTCGGTGAAGTTTTCGGCTACCACCTTGCGGGCAATCTCTTCAATAGCAAGACAGCTTTTACAGCGTTGCGGTCCGTGGAAATAGTACACCTTAACTTCTGCAGTGATTTCGTCGGTGGTGCTGCTGCCGGTGTTGTCTGCTTTCCGGCCACAAGCTGTAAGTAGTACCAGTGATACTACAACTAAGAAGAACTGTTTCATTTCTTATCGTTTTAAGGTGAGTAAACTTTTAATCTCGGTGAGCGAAGGAACGAATCCCTTTACAACCACTTTTTCGTCGATCACCAGTGCAGGAGTAGTCATAATGCCATACTGCATGATATCTACAATATTGTCGACCTTGGTAACCTTAGCATCGATTCCCAATTCAGTTACAGCATCGAGCACATTCTTTTCGAGGGTTTTACATTTCGGGCAACCCGGTCCCAGTACTTTAATTTCCATGTTTTATAGTATGTATGAAGTTAGATGGTTGTAGTGGTGCAGCAGACCGTCTTTTCGTGGAATGCAGCGAAGAAGTCGGCAAAGCTTGCCTGTGCAAGCTCCCAGTTTTCGCGGTTAATACAGTATTTAACCTTGGGAGTTTCAATCTCACCCTGGATAAGTCCGGCGTCTTTCAACTCCTTCAGGTGTTGCGATACGGTTGCTTTGGCAATCGGAAGTTCGTTATGGATATCTCCGAAATAACAACTATCCAGCGAAGCAAGGTAGGCCAGAATAGTAATGCGCGCGGGATGCCCCATTGCCTTGGCAAAGCGTGCCAGTTGTTCGTTGTCGACAGAGTAAGTACGATCGGTCATTTGATAAGTTATAATGAAGTTGTTCGTTGTTCGCAAAATTACGGCGAATAATTGATGTGTGCAATACCAGTCGATAAAAAAAGAAAAGCTCTGCCGGTTTTGGGAATAATAACCGACAGAGCTTTGTTGAAAAGGGAAAAGAAAACTTATTTTTTAATCATCTTTCTTACGATGGTTTGCTGGTCGGAGCCTGTAATTTTCAGGTAGTAGATACCTGCCGGCAACCCTCCGGTTTCCAGTTTATAATCGCTGAAGTCAAGATCAGTGATGAACCGGAGTGTTTTACCGTTACTGTCGATCAGCTCCATCTGTTGAGCCTGCAGCTGGTTGTTAAATCGTATAAAACAATAGTCGTCGGCCGGTTGCGGGAATAGTTCGACCAATAGCGATTCGGTGTCGTCCAGACCGCTTGCTGTATCAATAGAAATGATTCCTTCCGCCATCCGGCTTGTATTCCAGCGTAATCCGTCGCCCGGCAGTTCAGGAACGATAGCGCTAAAGGACCCGGTAATTGTCTTTGCTTCAATAATTTTATAGCTGCTGCCTGCCGTGTAGGGTACTCCTTTATTAGTGAGTTTCAGTGTTCCGTTCAGCGAAGCTGTTCCCCCAACCACCAGCTTGTCGTAGTTGGCTCCGAACAGATCAATTTCAGTGGTCGACCCGCTCAGCAACGAGAGGATACCATTAATAGTAAGGGTTCCTAATCCGAATGTTCCGGTTCCGGGAGAAAGCAGGGCACCTGAGTAAACAAGGGTGCTCCCTCCGATGATGCCTTTTCCGGTAAGGGTGGCCCCTTCTTTTACGTACACCGCACTTGTTCCTGTAGCACTTCCGCTGGTATTATTCACTTCCAGAGTTCCGCCATTTATGTTCACGACTGAAGTCGACGACGAATTACCTGTCAGGGTCCACTTGCCGGTTCCCACTTTTGTTACAGTAGCTGTTGCAGTAAAACTACCATTGTAAACGGCATCATTGTTAGTATAGCCGATTTCCCATTTGCCTCCTGCAACAGATGCAGCAGCTGTACCTTCCAGTGCTCCGATTTTTACTGTAGTTGAATTGTTGGTACCACTGGCTCCGGTCGACGAATACGCACCCATTTCAACTTTGTCGCCAATGCTGATAGTAGCATTCGGGAAGCCGCCCGTATTACGGGTAATCCGGAACGTACCTCCGTCGTTATCGGAAGTAACATTCAGCCGGCCTGCAAAATTCTGACTGCTAGCCGTCCAGTCGGCACGTACATACGGAGTTACAAAGTTCAGCGTACCTTCACCGGTCAGGGTTCCTTCAATAGAGCAGCGTCCTGAGGCAACCAGTGTTCCTGATTGATTAGCAGGTACAACCATGTTCCATACCGAAGTTTGTCCGTATGCAGTGGAGTAGAACATGGTAAGCCGGCCTCCGTTTACAAACTGAAGCGGTCCGGTCCCGACGCCATTATTATTCATCAGGACAGAGCCCAGAGCGACGCGTGCTTTGTCGATTACCGTTCCGCCTTTATGGATATTGGGAGAAGGAGCAGAGAGGTTAATTTGTCCATTGCCGGTAAGCACTAATGTTCCATCACCTTCCATCACTCCGCCCAGCGACAGGACTCCGTTTGATTTGGGTACACTGATGGTATCGGTACCTGTCAGCAGTATTCCGCGGTTAGTGCCGGTACCTACAGCATTGACGATAAGTGCGCTGTTGTTCAGTTGAATGCTACGGGCAATTCCGGCGGAGGCTCCCAGCGAACCGGTGGCTCCTGCATCGGAAAGGGAGGCTACCTGCACGCGTGCGTTGTTGAGCAGTGTTTTGCCTGTATAGGAGTTGTTCACGGTTTGAAGATCCAGTAAGCCAACACCGCTTTTCTCCAAATCTCCGTCTCCGGCAATTCCACCGCTACCTTTCAATACATAAGCAGATTGGTTATTGAAAAAAGCTTTCGCTATTTTAAACTGATCGGTAAGTGTAATGGTTTTCTCAACTGCCTGATCATTGAATGCAACTTCATCACCACTTACAAAGGTAGT
>JAQUYE010000032.1 GCA_028691965.1 Paludibacter sp.
AAATCCGTGTGAAGCATTAATACTCAGCATTGAAAAGGCAAGCCGGGCTTGTAACTTGTCGAATACCGGTTCTCCCCAGCCCACAGGAACTCCCTTTATAACGCAACTTACTGATCCGCCGGTGGAGTCGCCCTTTTTTTTAAGTTCCGAAATATAGTCGATCATAGCCTGTGCAGTGTCCTCTTCCGGACAACGAACTATATTTTGTTCGATAGCTGAAAGATCGACTTGTCCGGAAGTGGCTTTCATTCGTATGGGTCCCACTTGCGAAGTAAAAGCATGTATGCTTACACCAAGCTTGCGAAGTACCAGTTTGGCAATAGCACCTGCAACCACCCGTGAAGCGGTTTCACGTGCCGAACTGCGACCTCCGCCCCGGTGATCTCTGATTCCGTATTTTTGCTGATAGGTATAGTCGGCATGAGAAGGACGATAGATTTCCTTCAGGTGATCGTAATCGTTGCTATGTTGGTTTTGGTTCCGGATAATAAAGGCAATAGGTGTACCGGTAGTTTTACCTTCAAAAATGCCGGAGAAGAATTCTACTTTATCATCTTCTTTGCGGGGTGTGGCAATTTTCGACTGACCGGGTTTGCGGCGATCTAATTCCTGTTGGATGTAGTGTTCGTCGAGCTCAATCCCGGCCGGACAGCCATCCACAATTCCACCTATGCCCACTCCGTGGGACTCTCCAAACGACGTAAAAGTAAAAAGTTTACCGATAGTATTCGACATCTTGTGAAGTTTATATATGTAGCGTAAGATAACAGTCCCGGAAGAACTGCTTCCGCCGGGACTGCTATTAAAATTTAAATCAGGAAAAGGAGCTTAGTGACAACCGCATCCTCCCTTGCCATGATCGTGGTTATCGTCGCAACCACAGTCACCGCCTTCGCTACCGCATCCGCCGCTACCACAGCCGCAACCGCCTCCGCCGCCCATCAGGGCATTCATTTCTTCTTCAGTGGTTTCGCGTACTTCGAGTACGGAGCCTTTGAAGTGGAGGTTCTCGCCTGCCAGAGGGTGGTTCAGGTCGACCTTTACAACTGCATCGGTTACTTCAACTACCTGAGCATTCAGTCGGTTACCTTCCGAGTCCATCAGCGGAACAACATTGCCTGCAAAAATAACTTTATCGTCGAGTTTGCCATCTACTTCAAAAATGGAGCGGTCAAGATCGATTACATTTTCATCTTCGTATTCGCCATAAGCATCACCAACAGGGATGGTGAAGTCAAACTTATCACCGGCTGCCAGTCCGAATAATTGTTCTTCGAATTTTGGTAACATCATACCAACACCATATACAAAGCTGAGTGGCTGTTGAGCGGTGGCTTTTTCCATTAATTCAAGTTCACCTTCTTTCTCGCCATCAACAAAAAGTTCATATTCTGCTGATACTGATTTGTTTGCTGTAATTTTCATTGTTTGTTATTTGTTTATATTGATTGTTTTCTATTATGTCGTCAACAAGTTATAACCTAATACCAGGTGATTTTGTTCATCCCCGAATTACTTCTCTTGTCGTATTTTAAGTCGGCAAGCATGCTCGAATTGACTCCTATATGGAAATTATAGGACTTAAACATCCCAAACGGTACGATGCTGGCCGACATGCTCCAGCAGTGCAGACTACGGTTTACAGAAAAGCTGGTGTAGGTAATTTGTTTGCTTTTAAAATCGTAGGCAGAGTTGCCGGATATTTTCCAGTTGTTAGTTAATGACAAGCTCCCGTTGAAGCTAAGGTTATGGGAAAATTCCCGTTCAAACTCCATTTTGTCTTTATCGAAAACATTGCTATCGCCGTATTTCACTGAGTAGTTGATGCTGAAACTCCAGGGGATACTCACCTTGGCATATCCTTCATCATCAGCGCCGGATGAGGCTGATTGGTCTCCTGCACCGGGTGTATCCAGACCAGCATCCGAATTTGCTTCTGCACCACTCGTATCTCCGCTTTCCGATTTGTTTTTGTTTTTACCAAACAACTTTGCAAAGGTACTATTATTAAGTGTGTAATTAAAGAAGGTACTTGTTCCCATAAATCGTGGAAACCTTCCGTTATTCCAGCGAAGCTGATTAACACGTACCGGATTTCCGCTTTCGTTCAGGGCAAACATATAGGGGTCGAAACTGGTGCTCAGGCTAAGTCCGTATGTTTCGGTAATTTTAAGACGAAGACTTGCCGAGAAGTTAGACCAGCGCATCGAGTCAGCTGCCATGTTGTAGCTTCCACCGAGATTCAGATTGTCGATCAGGCTTATTTTCTTAAAAGGTTCCTTGCCGGTGGTGTCTTTCTCGTTTTTTAATTTCATTTCGACATTATTCCCTAACGAAAAATTAATACTACCCGACTTGCCTCTTCCCGGAGTGCCGTATAGAGTTCCGGCAAAATGAGAGTATTCTACCTCACTTTGATTAATGATGTCGGGAGTTTGAGCATTACGCTGGGTTTTAGTGTAGGAGTCGTAGTATCCCCATTGTGAGTCGCCAAAGTCGGGGGTATACCCAAAACCGATGCTTGGGGTCATGACATGACGTATCCGATCCACTTTGTCGCCGAAGAGCGAACGAAGTGGAATGTAAAAAGCATACAGTTTGGTAGATGCCGAAACCCCCATGTTAAAGTCGAACACCCTGTAAAAACCATCGGTTGTGTCGTTTACTTCCCGTTGACGTACATCGTCCCAGGATTTATCAATTGACTTGAAGTACCAGCGTTCGGTATAGTTGAAGTTGGGATTGATGTTGATATACTTGAATAAATTAAAGGAAGCAGATACGGGTATAGCGTGCTTCATACCGTTTCTCCAGTCTCTGGTAAATGACGAAGAGAATAATTTATTTTCTTTTGTGTCGATGCTGTTTGCAAAGGCACCCGAGTACGACATGGTTATTTTTTCGTACCAGCGTTCATTCCCCACTGCTTTTTTACGCTTGAAGGGGTAAAAGCGACTGTAGGATACGTTTATATTGGGTAAGCTCAGACTGATGGTTGAGTCTTTGGTTCGTTGATTAATTAATACACTTCCTGACAAATTAAGGGAGGGTATATTGGGAAATCGTTTTGTAAATGAAATACTCGAACTCTTTGTGTTCTCAGCATTTACTTCGGGTACGTGATAGGTGTTAATATTGCTTCGGTTATACCCGCTGGTTGCAAAATTGACACTGGAGGAAAACGTGAAGTTAGGATTCGCTTTCGAGTCTTGTGAGTGTGACCAGCGAATGCTCAGGTTGTTTGCTTTCGTGTAATCAGGAAGCCCCTTCTCTCCGGTTACATCCTCGCGATAGCTAAAGTTAAAGCTTCCCCGGTAGCGGTATTTCTTTACATAGTTGGAGGTTGCTGAGGCAGCCCAGGTACCTTTCGTGTAAATTTCGCCCGTTACTTCCAGGTCCATGTAGTCGTTCACCGCGAAATAATAACCCCCGTTGTTCAATCCAAAACCGCGTGTAAGTTCATCCGAAAAGTTGGGCATTATAACTCCCGAGGAATACTCTTTCGTAAAAGGGAAGAATCCAAACGGAACTGCAATAGGCAGTGGAACATCGGCAACAACAAGATGGGCCGGACCGGTAACAATGTATGAACCCGGCTTAATTTTTCCTTTTGAAATATCGAGGTAGAAGTGGGGATGGTCGTGATCGTCGCAGGTTGTATATTTACCACCTGCCATACTCAGCGTATTATCGTCCATTTTTTTTGTCCGGTCACTAATAATGTACCCCTCACCTTCTTGTGTTACTACGTGGCGGATATATCCTTTTCTGCTTTTCAGGTTGTAGCGGAGTTCCCTGGAGTTGTACGATGATTCCCCCTCACTGAATACCGGCTCTCCTATCATTTCACCGTCTTCCCCTTTTGTGCCCTGAGCATACACCAGACTGCTATCTATTTTCACCCGAACAAAATCGGCTTCAAGTGTGATGGACTGGTACTTTATTTCAGTGCTTCCGTGCAGGAAAGCGGTGCCATTGGCAAGTAATATTATGGAGTCGTTTGATTTGTAGGCAACTTCGTCTTCTATGCCTCCGGTAGATCCTTTAGTCTTTCCGGCAGCTTCCTGTAGTTTGCTGCTAATACTATCTGCCGGTGTTGCTAGTGTATCTGTGACAGCAGTGGTTGGCCTGGAATTTGCACGTTGGGTGGTCTGAGATCGTTCGCTTTGCCCGCCTTCCTGTACCATACGCACCTGAGCATGAAGGGGAAAGTTAACAAACATTGCTATGATAATAACAATGCCAATAGTTAAATGTTTGTGAAATAGAGTGTTGCGAGATGACATCAGGTGGCTGAACGCTTTTTAAATTAGGGGCAAAATTAGTGAAAAAAACAGAGCCTGTAGACTTAATAACTTTTTTTTTAATATAATTGGAAAAATTACTCTCGCTGATGAAGGATGTGAGCGGATAAAAGAGTACTTTTGTACTAGATTTGTTACCCAGATATGAGACAAACAAAACCCGGAATTTCGCTGTTAACTATTGTAGTATTGCTGATTGCATTTGTTCTTTCAAGTGCATTTGTTGAGGATCTTAGTGCGCAAAAACGAAACTTTGTATTGGTGCTGGATGCCGGTCATGGAGGCCGTGATCCCGGAGCTGTAGGTAAAATATCACGGGAGAAAGATATAACTCTGTCAGTCGTAAAAAAGGTTGGTGCATTGGTAGAACGAAATATCCCGGATGTTAAAGTAGTTTTTACCCGCAGCACCGATGTGTTTGTACCACTGGAGCGAAGGGCTGCGATTGCCAATGATCACCATGCAGATATGTTTATCTCTGTACATACCAATGCCGCAAAAAGTACTGCTGCCTATGGTGCTGAAACCTATACGCTGGGGTTGGCTAAAACCAAAGCTAACCTCGAAGTAGCGATGGCCGAAAACTCCGTAATGATGTTGGAAGACGACTACAAGACCCGTTATCAGGGTTTTGATCCTTCGTCGGTCGATTCGTATATCATGTTCGAGTTTATGATGGACACGTATCTGGATAACAGTATATCATTTGCTACGGATGTGCAAAAGCAGTTAACTTCTACGTCTAAGCGCCACGACAGGGGAGTGCGACAGGCCGGATTCTGGGTGCTTCACCGTTCGGCATGCCCCAGTGTACTTGTTGAATTGGGTTTTATATCCAATCGAAGTGAGGAGTTATACCTGGCAAGTGAACGGGGACAACAGGAATTAGCTAAGTCCATCTACAGTGCATTTCTGAAATATAAGCGTAACTACGACCGTCGAAGTGGAGTCAATTCTTCAGGAAGTGTAACCCCTGTTCCCGAAGTTGCCGGACCTGAACCTGCAGTAATTACTCCCTCTGAAGCTCCGGTTAATCAGTCAGCGGGTGAAACCGGTTCCGCATCAGTTGTGAACAATGATGGCGTACCGGTTTTTAAAGTACAGTTTATGTCGTCTCCATCTGCAATCAGTAGCAATTCAGGAGCTTTTAAAGGAATTAAAGACACAAGTCATTATTACGAAGGAGGTCTCTACAAGTATACTGTCGGTTACGAAACTGATTATACAAAGGCAAACAAGTTAAAGAATGAAGTCAGAAGAAAATTTCCGGATGCCTTTGTTATCGCTTTTGTAGGAGAAAAAAAGATATCGATCAGTGAAGCATTAAAAAAATAAACATGAGTAAAGTTAAATTATCTCGCGAGTTCCGTGTTGGATTACTCGCAGTTGTCGCTGTTTTTGTACTCTATTTCGGCCTCAATTTTCTGAAAGGTGCAGACGTATTCAAAGCAGTCAATATATATTATGGTACTTACGAACATATCGACGGACTGGTGCCCTCCGCGCCTGTATATGTAAAAGGTCTGAAAGTAGGACAGGTGGAGAAGGTGGAGTACGACTTTTCAAAGACCACTTCATTTGTGGTGAAAGTTTCTGTGAGCAGAGATATCAAACTTCCCAAAGGAACCCGGTTGGAATTGTTTGACGATGGTTTAATGGGAGGTAAAGCCGTACAGTTACTATATGGTACCTATGCAGCCAACTCTGTTTTTCACAATTCGGGAGATACGCTCTCAAGTACGCTGGGGGGAGGGCTACTGGCCGAATTGTCGGGTAGTCTGATGCCTAAGATTGAGACCATCGCAACTCAGGCCGACTCATTGCTTCGTTCAGTCCGTTTATTGATAGATGGAGAAACAGTGCAGAACAGCTTGAACTCGTTGGAACATACAACTGCCGAACTGGCATTAAGTTCCACGGCTCTTCGTAAAATGATGCAGAATGAGGTGCCTGCCATTTTAAGCGATGTCAGTGCAATGACCGGTGATTTTAAGCTCATCAGTGCAAACCTGAAAGGGATTGATTTTGCATCGACGATTCAACAGGTGGATATTACCATTCGCGACTTAAATCATATAACTACCGGAATTAAAAACGGAGAAGGTAGTCTGGGATTATTGTTAACCGACAAGGAGCTCTATCATAATCTGAACAACACTGTAATGAGTGCCGACAAGTTATTGATTGACCTGAAAACGCAGCCCAAAAGGTATGTGCATTTCTCTCTTTTTGGAGGAAAGAATTGATACGGTGCTATTTTTAATAGTTCTAAAATAGTTCTTTATATTACATTCGATAAAGCAGGTGGTTTAACCTTCGTATAATAAAGGTTTAACCTAAGCTTAACAACAATGAAACAGGTCAGATTGTAAATTCATTGTGAGTGTGATAACCAGTTGATTATTACATTGTTTAACAGATGTTTATTTTGTAAGTGCTTGTTTTTCAGATACAACGTATAATCAATTGATAATTAGCCTACTGTGAAATGTAAAAAAGTGTAAAACCTGCATCTGTTTTTTTATTCCGAAAATCTTTCTGAAATTTGTACCGCTGCAAGTCGCCACTACTAAAAACGACTTGCATAAAAGTGGCCTCAGCGCCTGTGTTTGTCATCCAGTTTAATTGTTTAATGTAATCAGTAAGGTGTGAAATAATGATGTCTCATTTACCAGAAAAAATGTGGAGGAAATGCCTGGAAGTTATCAAGGATAATATAAGTGAAACGTCGTTTAACACTTGGTTCTTGCCTATTGTACCATTGCAATACGAGAATAATATTCTGGTACTTCAGGTCCCCAGCCAATTTTTCGTTGAGTACATTGAGGAGAAATACATTGATTTATTGAAGATGACCCTGTACCGCGTAATTGGCACAGGCACTCTTCTTGAGTATCGGGTAATGATTGATCAGTCGACTGGTCAGGGAACCAGAATTCCCAGTGAGGGAAATCACGCTAAACCGGCACTGGAGCCTTCGTCAACTGCTCCGAAGTATATGAATCCCTATCAGAAGCAGCGTTTGCCTGAAATCGACCCTCAGTTGAATATAAAATACAATTTCAACAACCTTATTGAGGGTAAAAGCAATAAACTTGCCCGTACAGCCGGGATGAGTATTGCCAACGACCCCGGTAAAACCATTTTCAACCCCTTATTTGTATATGGTGAGTCGGGAGTCGGGAAAACGCATTTAGCTAATGCCATTGGAGTGATGACCAAACAATTACATCCTGAAAAGCGGGTGCTTTATGTTTCGTCAAACACATTTCAGATTCAATATACCGATGCAGTACGAAATAATGCTGCCAATGATTTCCTGAATTTTTATCAAACCATCGATGTTTTAATTGTTGATGATATTCAGGAATTAGCTGGTAAAACAGGAACTCAAAATACATTTTTCCATCTTTTTAATCACTTGCACCAGAGTGGTAAGCAACTAATTCTGACGTCTGATCGTTCGCCCTTAGTGCTTGCCGGGATGGAACAACGATTACTTACCCGTTTTAAATGGGGGCTTTCTGCTGAGATCGAAAAGCCGGATGTGGAATTGCGGACTGCCATATTAAAGGATAAGATATACCGGGATGGTCTGGAGATTGAAGAGGAAGTAGTGCAGTATATTGCAAGGCATGTAACAGATAATGTCAGGGATCTGGAAGGTACACTTGCCTCACTAATGGCGCATTCAACATTGGCAAATTTGCCCATTGATCTTCAATTAGCCGCAAAAGTAGTAGGTCGAATAGTTAATGTCAGACCCCGTGCTACTACCGTTGAACAAATCAGAGACCTTGTGTGTGAACATTTTTCACTTTCAGTGGATGCTATATCCACCCGAAGCAGAAAGCGGGAGGTAGTTCAGGCCCGTCAGATTGCCATGTATCTTTCCAAACAACATACCAAAAACTCTCTTTCCTCGATAGGAACTTTGATTGGTCAACGTGACCATGCAACAGTATTGCATGCTTGTAAAATTGTGACCGATCTTATGGAAATCGATAAATCCTTCCGGATGAGTGTAAAAGAAATTGAGGATAAACTCAAAGCGTAATTAAAAATATTTACGTACTTTTACAGCCAATTTAAATACGGATTGACATGGTTTATAAATTTACTCTTTTATCTGATGAGGTAGATAACTTTGTGCGGGTTATTTCTATCGACTCAGAAGCATCCTTTTTAGATTTACATGTTGCAATACTCGAGTCGGTGGGTTTCGAAAAGAACCTGATGACTACTTTCTTCATTTGTGCTGATAACTGGGAGAAAGAACAGGAAGTGACTCTGATTGAGATGGAGTCGAGCTCTGAATATGATAATCTGGTGATGGAAAGTACAAAGCTGGAAGAGTTATTGTCAGATGAAAAACAAAAAATGATGTTTGTCTTCGATATGATTTCAGAACGTGCATTTTACATGGAGTTAACTGAAGTTGTGCCGGGTATCAGTATGAGCCGTCCTGAATGTGTCCGTTCTCAGGGTGAACCTCCTTATCAAACCACCGACGAGGAAGTATTTATTTCAGGTTCAAAATTATCGGTTGAAGAAAACTTCTACGGAGATGAGGACTTTGATATTGACGAACTTGATGACGAAGGGTTCGGAGATTTGAATTTTGATGATAGCAGTTTGTTTAATGACGACAGATTCTGATATACTTCCTGTTGAACGGACTACTTCACCTCTGCTTATTGTTTTACTGGGTCCCACAGGTGTGGGGAAGACAGCTGTAAGTATTTCACTGGCAAAGCATTTCAATGCTCCGGTTGTTTCTTCTGATTCGCGGCAGATCTACAGGGAATTACCTATAGGGACTGCAGCTCCTACGCAATCAGAGCAAGCGGATATTCCTCACTATTTCATTGCCACTCACTCGATAACTGAATCGTATAGTGCAGGCCAGTATGAACTGGATGCAATACAGTTGCTGGAGGGAAAACTATTTTCTTCTAATTCGGTTGTAGTGCTAAGTGGAGGTTCTATGATGTATGTTGATGCGGTGTGTAACGGACTGGATAATATCCCCACAATCAATGAAGAGATAAGGAGTTACTGGCAAAATCAGTATGCAGAGAAAGGTCTTGCTTATTTACAACAGGAACTTCAGAAGCTTGATCCTGTACATTATCAAGAGCTTGACCTTCAAAATTTCAAACGGGTTTTGCATGCACTCGAAGTGTGTACACAGACCGGGCAGCCCTTCTCTGCTTTACGTACAGGAGTAAAGAAAAAACGTTCGTTCCGGATACTGAAAATCGGATTGAATCGTCCCCGCGCCGAACTCTATGAACGTATCAACCTACGGGTTGAGCAAATGATGGCTCTGGGATTACTGGAAGAAGCGAAAGCGGTTTTTCCTCACCGACACCTTAATTCTCTTAATACCGTTGGTTATAAAGAGTTATTTGAGTATCTTGATGGAAAATGGTCTCTTGAATTCGCTGTTCAAAAGATACAGCAAAATTCAAGAAGGTACGCAAAAAGGCAACTTACCTGGTACCGGCGGGATGCCGACATCCACTGGTTTCATCCGGATGATGTGTCGTCTATTCTTAAATTGATAGAAGAAACAAGAATGTTGTAGCTCATGACTGCTAAACTCACCATATTAGGTTCCGGGTCTGCTTTACCCACGAGGGATAATTTTCCAAGTGCCCAATTATTGGACATGCGCGAGAAACAGTTCCTGATTGATTGTGGCGAGGGAACTCAGATTCGTTTACGACAAATGGGGCTAAAGCTAAATCGTCTGGGGCATATTTTCATTTCACACTTGCATGGAGATCACTGTTTCGGGTTGATTGGCCTGATCTCTTCGCTGGGCATGCTTAACCGTACTGCAGATCTTCACATTCATGGTCCAATTGGTATACAGGAGTTGTTTGCGCCACAATTGAAGTTTTTTTGTGACGAGCTGCCATTCAAGGTGTTTTTTGAAGAATTTGATGCCCGGCATTCGGTCATTATTTACGAAGACCGTTCTTTGTCGGTAACTACTCTCCCCTTGCGCCACAGAATGCCCTGTGCCGGATTTCTGTTTCGCGAAAAGGAAGGATTACGTCACTTACTTCGTGAGTCAGTGGATTTTCACAAAGTCCCTGTTTCGCAATTTAATTTAATTCGTCAGGGTGCGGATTATGTTAATCCCGAAGGGGAAGTTATCTCCAATAATCTACTAACGTCACCTCCTAACCCGGTAGTTTCGTACGCTTATTGTTCTGACACAGCCTATCATGAGGCACTTATCCCACTTATCAAGGGAATTGATTTATTATACCACGAGGCTACCTTTGCTGATGCCGAACTGATACGTGCCCGACAAACCCTTCACTCAACTGCTCGTCAGGCAGCTCGCATAGCTTCTAAGGCCGGAGTAGGCCGGTTACTGATAGGACATTTCTCTGCCCGTTATTCTAACAAGGATATCTTGCTCAAAGAAGCTCAGGAAGAGTTCATTCAGACAGAGCTTGCGGTTGACATGCAAACGTTTGCAATTGAAAGCGTAGTTAAAAGTATCTAATATCATCTCACCCCCGTAGCTTTCTCATATTTTTGTCAACATTATTATAATCAGCTACATGATGAAGAAGATATTTTTATTTTTCCTGCTTGCATTAATTCCGTTGTTCTCTGAAGCCCAGCTTATTGTTACTAACCCGGCAGTTGTATCCAGTGATTACGCCGGTGAGATTGAAGTTTTTTATGATGCGTCGCTGGGTAATGCGGGTTTAAAGGATTATAACGGAACTGATGTGTATGCTCATGCAGGTGTTATAACAACTGCCAGTACAAGTGATTCGGACTGGAAACACGCTCCTGCCTGGAAAGATAATAGTCCAAAGTATCTGTTAACGAAAGTCGCTGATAACAAATGGCGCTTGCTGATTACCCCTAATCTTGCAGGGTATTACAATTTAAATCCCGGTGAGCTGGTTAATAAGCTGGCTTTCGTTTTTCGAAATAGCACAGCTACTGTAGAAGGGAAAGATGTAGATGGAAAGGATATCTTTGTTCCGGTATTTCAGCCGGGCTTGCACGTGAGCTTCACCTCACCCGCTTCGTCAACAAGTGTAGCTGCAGGAACGCAGGTAAATTTCTCAGTATCATCCACTCTGACTGCTGATCTGGCTCTTTCAATCAATAAGGTCGAATATGCTACTGCCAAAGCACAGACAGTTCTTAACTATACCCATAGTTTTACTCAGTCAGGTGATTTCGAAGTTGTAGCTTCAGCAACAACAGCAACAACAACCGTTTACGATACAATCGTTGTTATAGTTAACAATCCGGTAACTGATGCCTCTTTGCCTTCAGGAGTTCAACCCGGAATCAATTACCAGGGCTCCAATTCTGTAACATTGGTGTTGCATGCTCCCGGAAAAGATAATGTATTTGTTATTGGTGAGTTTAATAATTGGATACCCGGAAATGAATATCAGCTGAAGAGGGATGGTGAATATTGGTGGATTACTCTTTCCGGTCTCACCGAAGGCTATCGGTATGCTTTCCAGTATCTTGTCGATGGTTATTTAAGGATAAGCGACCCCTACACGGAACTGGTCTTGGATCCCTGGAACGATCAATGGATTAACTACGGGACTGAACGTTTTCCTGACTTGAAACCGTATCCGACAGGGAAAACGGAAGGCTTAGTTGCTACATTTAAGACAGCTCCCACCCTATATGCATGGGAAGTGACAGATTTTAAAATTTCAGATCCTCAAAATGTAGTACTATACGAAACTTTATTGCGTGACTTTACGGTTGAGAAATCACTGGAAGCCGCAATTCAGAAGTTAGATTATCTTCAGGAACTGGGTGTGACAGCTATAGAATTGATGCCGGTGAACGAATTTGATGGAAACGAAAGCTGGGGATATAACCCGAATCATTTCATTGCACCCGATAAGGCATACGGAACTCCGGAGATGTACAAACGTTTTATTGATGAATGCCACAAAAGAGGTATAGCTGTTATTCTGGATGTGGTGTTTAACCACGCAACCGGTGTTAATCCAATGGCTGCCCTTTACTGGAATTCGTCAGTGAGTCAGACAGCAGAAACTAACCCATGGTTTAATGTGACAGCTCCTCACCCTTATAGTGTGTTTCATGACTTTGATCATTCGTATACAGGCACCAGAGATTATTTTAAAAGAGTGCTTCAATACTGGCTGGAAGAATACAAAATTGATGGTTATCGTCTCGACCTCACAAAAGGCTTTACACAAAAACAATCTTCTGAGTCGACTGCATCGCGTTACGATCAGACACGTATTGATATCCTGACCGATTATTACAATGCTGCTAAGGAGGTGAATCCGGATGTTATGTTTATTTTGGAACATTTTTGTGATTATGACGAGGAGTTAGTGTTGGCTAACCAGGGCATGTATCTCTGGAGAAATGTCAATCATGCGTTCTCTCAGGCTGCCATGGGGTATAGTAGTGAGAGTAATTTTAGCGGCTTAAATTCAACTCCGCGTAACTGGGTAGGTTTTTCTGAAAGTCATGATGAAGAGCGCAATTTTTATAAAGCAAAGGCTTTTGGAGCAGGTCCGTTGAAAACTGACTCTTTAGCCCGTATTTCAAGGGTACCTTTAAATATTGCATTTACAGTGCTTCAACCCGGTCCGAAGATGCTCTGGCAATTCCAGGAACTTGGATATGATTATTCTATCAACGATCTTGGCGGTCGTACAAGTAATAAACCATCTGCATGGGGATGGCTGAATCTGCCACATCGTAAGGCGGTAATGGAAGCCTCATCAAAGATAATAAACCTGCGAAAACTGTTCCCTACTGCATTTAGAGAAGGTGAGTTTCAGTTCAACTATTCGAATACCGACTGGGATAATGGTCGTCGTATTTCACTTAAACACGATGAATTAAGTTTGATGGTGCTTGGCAACTTTAAAGCCGACCAATCTGCCATTATGTTTCCGAATTTTCCTAAATCAGGTATGTGGTATAATGTACTCACAGGAGAACAGAAGTACATCGGATATGTAAATGAACCTATCACTTTGCAGGCTGGCGAGTTGCTACTATATACAGATCGAAAAGTGGATTTTACGAATGCAGTGGAAGATCTTGTATTGATAGAAGAGTTACCTGTTTACCCGACTGTTACAAGAGGTGCAGTATGGATTACTGATGATGGGTTGACCAGTGAAGTCACTCTTTTTGCCCTTTCCGGTCAGCGTTTGCAATCGTGGAACCGGACTTCTGAAGTTGATTTAAGTGCCTATCCCGAAGGAATGTATGTATTGCAATTAAAAGGTGAGTCAGGCAACAAGTCTGTTAAGATAATTCGCAAAAATTAGAAGGAACTTAATCAAAACAACAATCCCCGGTGAAGGCTCTCCGGGGATTGTTGTTTTAAATGACGGTTATTTCTTTTGTAGTTCTGAAATTGCTTTTAGAACTGTCGGGTCTTCTTTAAATAAGATAGGGTAGAAGCCTTCATCTCCCAGTATATTCCTGCTTATGTATGCTTTTAAACGTGTTAGCATGAGATTACGCGACAATTGAATCTGTTGCTGGTTGGGTTTTACTCCCCGTTTCTCAGCATAATTTACAAACTCAGTAAGGAGGTTTTGACTATCAAGGTAGTTGTCCATTTCTTTCCACTTTTTGAACTGAGTTAACTTTACCCGATGTTCATCAGTATAGGCAAAAGCAAACTGATAAATATGTGCATAGTTTATTACCTGAGCAAAGTATTCGGTGTACTCTGTAGTGTCGCGGGGAATGAAAATATCAGGCATGATACCACCTCCCCCGTATACTGTTCGTCCAGCCAGTGTCTTATATACTAATGTGTCATTTTTTTGAATACTATCAGGAGAATCGAGTTCTCCATGTATGTAGCGATTCAACAAATCCATATTGTATTCGTCACTTTTACCGTTTTCGTAAGGTTTCTGAATGCTTCTGCCTGAAGGTGTGTAATAACGGGCTACTGTTAGTCGTACAGCAGAGCCATCCCTGAGATCAAATTGCTGTTGTACCAGGCCTTTGCCGAAAGAACGACGACCGATAACCAATCCTCTGTCGTTATCCTGCATTGCCCCGGCGAAAATTTCAGAAGCAGATGCTGAAAACTCATCGATCAGCACTACAACCGGATTGTTGATGCAGCTTCCTGTTCCATCAGAAAGAGCATCGAAGCGTGGATATGATTTTCCTTCAGTGTAGACTATCAATTGTTTTGCCGGAAGGAATTCGTTTATCATAGCGATGGCTCTTTCAAGATAACCACCACTGTTTTCGCGAAGGTCGATGATGAATTTCTTTGCTCCTTTAGATTTAAGCTCTGCTATAGCAGTTAAGAATTCCTTGTAAGTAGTGTCACCAAACTTATTCACCTTTATAAGACCGGTTTCAGGGGCAACCAGGTAACTAATGTCAACGGAAGTAACCGGTATCTGATCGCGGGTAATAGTAAACGTGAGCAGCTCCTTAGTGCCAGGTCGCTGAATCCCAAGTTTTACTTTTGTTTTGTCCTTGCCACGCAAATTGCGCATAACTTTTTCGTTCGTAATCGTTTTTCCGGTAAAGACCGAGTCGTCAACCATAACGATACGGTCGCCTGCTAATAGTCCCGCTTTTTCTGACGGACCACCACTAATAACTGAAATGACCATTATGGTGTCGTTTTGTATGTTAAACTGTACCCCGATACCAGAAAAACTTCCTTCAAGTTCGTTATTTACAATTTCAAGATCCTTAGCCGGAATATATACGGAATGAGGGTCTAACTTTGAAATCAGCTCCATTGCCATTTCTTCGGTAATATCTTTCATCTCAACCGAATCAACATAGTTCTTGTCGATCAGATGCAGTAATTCATCTACTTTGTTATTTGAATTCAGAAGGTTGTTTAACAAACCACCCAGAGAGTTTTGTTCGCGGTTAATTTGACGACTGGCAATCATGTTTCCCAGCAGTAATCCTCCGATAAGAGCCAACAAAACGATTGATACTAGTTGGATATTCTTTTTGTTCATACTAAAAAACTATTCTACTTTTAATAAAGATACTTCGATCCCGGCACGCTTGAGGAGTTCAACACCATCCATAATCCGGTATTCTTCACCAAAAATTACTCTTTTAATACCCGACTGAATGATCAGCTTTGAACATTCAATACACGGAGAGGCCGTTACGTATAAAGTTGCACCATCACTGCTGTTATGTGAGCGTGCAACCTTGGTGATTGCATTAGCTTCAGCATGTAAAACATAAGGTTTTGACTGGTAGTTCTCATCTTCGCATTGATTTTCAAAACCTGACGGAGTACCATTGTATCCGTCTGAAATTATCATTTTGTTCTTAACAATCAATGCCCCTACTTTTCGGCGCTCACAATAGGAGTTTTCTGCCCATATACGGGCCATGCGCATGTAACGCTGATCCAGTAATTTTTGTTTGTTATCCATAAGTATGTTTATTCCTGTCTGTTTAAAATATCGACGCTGAACCCTCCAATTACTGAGAAAAACTGATTTTCATTTACCCCTACTTGTTTACATGCCAGCATGGCTGCCTGAATGCAGCGAAGCGAAGCTTCATCCTTTACTTTTAAAGCAGTTCTGCCTTTCCGGTGGTGAATATGCCATATTCCGTCTTCGATATCATAAGGAGGTGTGTCGTAGGTAAAAGCGACCAGGTCGCGGCGTAACTTTTCAGTTAATTGTCTGATGGAAGCATCTCCGGCATAGTATATTAGTCTTCCCTGCGTTTCCATTAAATCAATAAAATCGTCAAACTGATTTTTATATTCTTCAAAATCGGGATAGGTAACACTAACTCCTCTTGAGATACCTGTTAATACGGCAATGTGTGGCTTGTAATGATGAAAACGCGGACGCTTGTCGATGGAAGAACTGAGGTTCTCATCCCCGTCAAATACAGCAATTCTCGACTCATAGGATAATCTGACTGTTGAATCGTATCCTTTCATCATGGCTCCAATTACAAAATCGGCATCTATCTTTAATTGTTTGAGTACATACACTATCATTGCGGTGATAGTGGTTTTACCATGGCTGCCACTGATTACGATGCGGGTTTTGTTGCGGGTTTGAATGTAGAGGTATTCGGGTGATGAATATATTTTTAACCCGAGTTCCTTTGCACGTACTAACTCGGGATTATCGATTTGTGCATTGGTGCCGTAAACAATGGCAGAAATATTTTTTGAAATATCTTCGGGGAACCAGCCTTGCTTGTCGGGTAATAGTCCGTGTTGCTTCAACCGTTCCAGAGTGGATGGAGAAAAATTTTCACCGGATACTGTTACCTTGTAGTCGTACTTTTTACTGACCGCTATGGCCAGGTCTAAAATTACAGATCCCCCGATTGCTGTAAAATGAACATGTTGCATGAGGTTGTCAGGGAAATTTTTTTGATTATTTTTGTAGTTGGTAAATCCAACACACAAAGGTAATAAAAAAACCAGTATGAAGCTATATACAATTGAAGCAGGATATTTTAACGCAGATGGAGGGGCCTGCTTTGGCGTGGTACCCAAACGGGTATGGCAAAAAAGATATCCATGTGATGAAAATAATTTCTGTCGTCTTAATATGCGTTGTTTATTAATTGACACAGGTGAGCGAAGAATTCTTATTGATACCGGAGCCGGTACAAAGCAACTCGATTACTTCAAACTATACGGTATGAAGGAGTTAATCGACTTTGAAACTGAATTGCCAAAGATCGGATATACCACCGACGACATAACTGACGTTATTCTTACCCATTTACATTTCGATCATTGTGGAGGTTGTACCCGGTACGGAGACGGTAAAAGTGTTGAGCTTGCTTTTAAGAATGCCTATTACTGGGTGTCTGAAGCTCAGTGGAAAAATTTTCTGAATCCTAACGTCCGGGAAGGTGATTCCTATTTTTTAGAGAATATGTTACCGGTAAAGGAAGCGGGGAGATTAAAACTGGTTACTGAACCTGTGTCATTAACACCGGATGTTCAACTTAAGCTGTTTAACGGGCATACTGTCGGACAGATAGTCACCTATATCCAAACCCCAACAACTACATTCGTATATTCTGGTGATGTGATACCGATAGCACCAAATGTTCCGTTGGCCTGGGTTTCGTCGTACGATACATTTCCGATTACCTCTATGGCAGAGAAGAAGGTATTGCTGGATGAGGCAATAGCTAAGAGCCAGGTGCTTATTTTTGAACATGATGCTTATACTGAATGCTGTACAGTTACAGAGTCGGGTGGCAAATATAAAGTTGGGAAAACAGGAACTTTAAAAGAGTTCATGTCCAATTAACAGACTTCTAAACATGTAACTTCCACTTAAATTTGCTGCAATGTCACTAAATAAACTGTTTTTTACATACCTGGTTAGTTTTGCGTTCAGCTCATTATTGCTTGCGCAAACCGGGCAACAAGAGCCTGTGAGTCTTAGTTCTTACATGGTAGCCCAACCAATAGCTGATCGTACCGTTACTTTTAATGTAAAAGATAATGGAGTTTATTTGCCAATCAATTGGGGGCTGGATACTGCATGGCCCAGTGAAGATAATATTCGTAGGGGAGTTGCTTTTATGGGTGCTGATAACATTGACGTTGTAAGAGTTTCTTTTCAACCCACTCACGCTTTGGTAGACGGGGAGTTGCACTCTGAGCAAATCAAATGGATTAATACGCGCATAAGCCTGGTAAATCTCACAAATCCAACCGCCAAACTGGTTATTAACAGTGACCATCCCTCAGTGGATTCATGGTATTCGGGCAATGCACAGCGCTGGGCTCAATTAATGGATCTTACTACCAGTCGTTTTCAGCAAAGTGGTCGTACTGTAATCACAATATCCCCTTTTAATGAACCGGATTATGGGTGGGGACAAGGCTTAATTACCGATTTTTATGCAATTGCAGGTGAATTGCGAAAGAACTCACGCTTTGATAATATCCGTATCTCCGGTGGAAACACCTTGAACACTGATCAGGCTCTTAATTGGTATAATCAATTGAAGTCAAGGCTTGATGAGGGTAATACTCATCAGCTTGCCGGGAGTTTTGATAACTATGCAAATTTCTATAAAGCTGTACGAACCAACGGTCACCATGCTACCAACGATGAGTTACATAATGTTATGGAGGCAATGGTGGGTGTTGAATATGGCATGCAGACAGGTATATGGTGGGGAACGGCAGAGTATGCCCGTTCTGAATTTGTGAAAGCAAGTGATGGGGTGCGCCTTGGGTATGCCGAACATCGTCCTAACTGGACAGCAGCCTCTGTATATCGTCATCCAAATGGGAAAGTTCAGGCATTTGTCGGTTCTTCTGAACGACAAGCAGCTACTACTTCCTATCGATTTGTGTCAACTGATCGAAATGTCTTTTATGATGGGTACGGGCCTCAGCGCGAATTTACGGTTGAAATACCGGGTGGCACCGGTTATCAGCAAGGTCAAACCAATGCTGAAAAACTTGTAAATGTCAGCTGGGGGGAGGACATACAGCAGGTAATTAACGGAAGTTACGTGTTAGTCAACCGTAATAGTCGCAAGGTAATGGAAGTAGCAAGTGGCTCAACAGCTGCCGGTGCTAATGTTCGCCAGGCTAATTATACGGGTGTGTTGTCACAGCAATGGGAGGTAGTCCCGGTCGACTCCCGTATAGGAGGGGATTACAGTTATTTTACCTTAAAGGCTAAACACAGCGGAATGGCACTGGATGTGTTGAACTGGTCGTTGTCGAATGGTGGCAATTTAATTGTTTACAACGATGCAAAGGGAGCTAACCAACAGTGGTACCTCGAATATGCCGAAGATGGCTGGTTTTACATCCGTAGCCGACACAGTGCAAAATGCATGGAAGTGGCAGCTAATAGTATAATACATGGTGCTAATATTCAACAGGGTGACTTCGACGGAGATCCTAATCAGCAATGGAGATTGTTAGCTGTGACTGTAGTACCTGATTTTGCACCTCCGGCTGTACCAGAAGGTTTGACAGCAGAGTCACGTTCTCATTCTGTTCTTCTCAACTGGGATGCGCTTTCTGAAGCAGACCTCAATGGATATACTGTTTTCCGATCGCTTAAGAGTGGTGAGGAGTATGAAACTCTGGCGGTGAATGTTCAAACTACCAGCTTTGTAGATAATAGTGTGGAGACTGGAAAAACATATTATTATGTTGTAAGGGCAACAGACACATCCCAAAACAGATCCGGGCGTTCATTGGAAGTGTCGGCAACAGCCTCTGGTGAGAATTCGCTGGTTGTACATCTCCCTTTTAACAACACAATAAACGACACAACATTACATCTGAATCATGGAGCTGTGTATGGAAATGCTACCTATACCGACGTATCGACAGGAGGTAGAGCAGTAGTTCTCAATGGATCATCTGATTTTATTCAACTCTCACCAACTATAGCCAATCATTCCTCAATAACCATAGCAGCAAATGTTAACTTCCGGGGTCTCAATTCTGCCTGGCAACGCATCTTCGATTTTGGAAATGATCAGCAACAACACATGTTTCTTACTCCCCGGTCTTCATCCGGAAGACTCCGGTTTGTAATTAAGAACGGAGGTTCGGAACAAGCTTTGGATGCACCGGCATTGCCTTATTATCAATGGTCACATGTGGCTGTAACTTTAGGGGATGGTGGAGCAGCTTTATATGTGAACGGAAAAAGAGTAGCCGAATCTACATCCATCACCATTCGTCCGGATGACTTTAAGCCTGTGTTTAATTATATCGGCCGAAGTCAGTTCGCAAATGATCCCTTGCTGAATGCCTGGTTAGATGACTTTAGAATTTATAACTATGCTCTCAACGATATTGACATTGGAACACTGGCAGGCATCATTTCTTCAACTGAAGCCCCGCAAGTCCAGAAGTTAAAGCTGTGGCCAAATCCGGTTACTGATATACTAAATATTGAGTTTTTGCCTGTCAGTACATCAGAGCTTAGCATCCAATTGATCCAGTTAAACGGACAGTTGCTGATGGAGCAAACTATGCTGGAAACATCTTCCTTCAGTTGGAATGTAGCGGCTTTAAAACCTGGTATGTATCTTCTTAAAATTATAAAAGGGGAGGAAGTTGAAATTCATAGATTTATAAAGATTTAGTTATCCCCTGTTTATGGTAGTGATTTACTGTAAACACGGTATTGTATTCACTTTTTGTTCGTTGTAGTTTTGTAAACTATAAACTTACAACGAACAAAAAATGAACAATTACCCTTTTTGCCCGATATCCTACAAAAAAATTGATGATAATGTCGCAAGATGGAACGGATTCTTTACCGTTCTATTCTTACTCCTATATCTATTTACATCTAGTTTACTACCTGTTGTGTTTTTGATACTTGATTTCCTTGCCCGAAGTCTTGAAAAACCATCCTGGAGTCTGTTTGCACGTATATCTAAGGGTATAGTTAATGGACTGAAAGTAAAGCCTAAACTAATAAATGCTGGTCCTAAATTATTTGCTGCCCGAATTGGATTGTTTTTTTCTGTAACTATCTTAATAACATCCTTATCCGGTTGGACTATCACTTCACTTGTACTTGCAATTGTTTTTGGTAGTTTTGCTTTTCTAGAAGCTGGTTTCGGTTTTTGTGTGGCATGTAAAGTATATCCTTTTCTGTATAAATTGACGTATCAGAAACCAATTGACAAAGTGAATTTCAACTCTGACTTTCATATATAATATCTGAAGCTTTAAAGGAAAAAAGCCGTTGAAGTTTCAAAGAGAAAATGTATCTTTGTGAGCAAGTAAAATATAATATCTGAGCTCATGTACGATACTTTTAAAACATATTTAAGTAGTGAACTGGCTACCATTGAATCAGCAGGTCTATATAAAAATGAACGGATTATAGTATCTCCTCAGGGAACGGCAATCCAGGTAGCCGACGGTAAAGAAGTCCTGAATTTCTGTGCCAACAATTACCTGGGTTTGTCCAATCATAAGATCTTAAAAGCAGCTGCAGCAAAGGCACTAGAGACACATGGTTATGGAATGTCGTCAGTGCGTTTTATCTGTGGTACACAGGATCTTCATAAGCGACTGGAAGCTGAAATTGCCCGTTTTTTTGGAATGGAGGATTCCATTCTTTATGCTGCATGCTTTGATGCAAACGGAGGAGTGTTTGAACCCTTATTAACTGAAGAGGATGCTATTATTTCAGACTCCTTGAATCATGCATCCATCATAGATGGAGTACGTTTATGTAAAGCTCAGCGCTATCGTTATGCTAACGCTGACATGAAAGACCTGGAAACTCAGTTACAGGCAGCACAGAAACAACGCTTTCGCCTGATTGTAACCGACGGAGTATTCTCGATGGATGGAAACGTAGCCCCGTTGGATAAGATTTACAACTTAGCAACAAAATATGATGCAATTATTATGGTCGACGAATCCCACTCTGCCGGAGTTGTTGGGAAAACAGGTCGCGGTGTAACTGAACTATTTCAGCTTAAAGGGAAAGTAGAAATCATTACCGGCACCTTAGGCAAAGCTTTTGGTGGTGCCATTGGTGGTTTTACCACCGGCAGGAAAGAAATCATTGATATGCTGCGCCAACGATCCCGTCCTTATCTTTTCTCCAATTCCATTCCTCCAATGGTTGCTGCCGCCGGTATAGAAATGTTTAAAATGATCGATGAAACCAACGAACTTCAGGATAGACTACACGAAAATACCACCTATTTTGTAAAGAAGATGAAAGAAATGGGCTTTGATATTAAACCTACAGAATCAGCTATCTGTGCGGTTATGCTGTATGATGCCCGTTTAGCTCAGGAAATTGCTGAAATGATGTTACAGGAAGGTATTTATGTTGTTGGATTCTATTATCCTGTAGTACCAAAAGATCAGGCGCGAATCAGGGTGCAGTTATCGGCAGCACATACACGTGAACAGCTTGATTTATGTCTACGGGCGTTTGAGAAGGCAGGTAAAATCAAAGGAATTATAAACTAGGAACTCATGAAAGCATTAGTAAAAGCCAGACCGGAGAAAGGACTCTGGATGCAGGATATGCCTATCCCTCAAACAGGCATTAATGATGTGCTGATTAAGATTAAAAAAACTGCTATTTGCGGAACAGATCTTCATATTTATAAGTGGGATGATTGGGCGCAACGTACCATTAAGACACCTATGATTATAGGTCATGAATATGTTGGTGAGATCGTTCAGCTTGGCCATGGGGTTAAGAATTTGAAAGTAGGAGACAGGGTTACCGGTGAAGGTCATATTGCGTGTGGCCATTGCCGGAATTGCCGTCGTGGTAAACTTCATGTATGTGAAAATACCATTGGGATTGGTGTTAATCGTGACGGTTCCTTTGCTGAGTACCTTGCAATTCCTGCTGAAAATGTTGTAAAGCTTGATTCCCGTATTTCAGATGAAATGGCGTCAATAATGGACCCTTTTGGTAATGCTACGCATACTGCTTTGTCATTTCCTCTTATCGGAGAGGATGTTCTGATTACAGGAGCAGGTCTTATCGGTAGTATGGCAACGGCTATTTGTCGCTTTGCCGGTGCGCGGAATATCGTAGTGAGTGATTTAAGTGATTACCGACTTGAAATCGCCAAAAAAATGGGAGCTACCTTAACCATTAATCCATCTAAGGGAGAGACCATAGAAGGTGCAATGAAACAGTTGAGAATGGTTGGTTTTGATATTGGGTTGGAAATGTCGGGTTCGCCGGCTGCATTTGAGGGGATGATAGAGAACATGTACAATGGGTCAAAAATCTCTTTATTGGGAATACTACCAAACTCAACTCAGGTGCAATGGGATAAAATTATCTTCAAAGCGCTTACATTAAAGGGTATATATGGACGTGAAATGTGGGAAACCTGGTACCAAATGGAGCAGATGCTAATATCCGGCATAGATTTGAGTCCGGTAATTACCCATCGGTTGCATATTGATGATTTTCAGGAAGGATTTGAAATAATGGAATCAGGAAATTGTGGTAAAGTTATTTTGAATTGGGATTGATAGACTGGTGGCTTTTATGACTTATGATAAATATTGAAGCACCTGCTAAGCTCATGGCAGCTGCTGCATAGCTTGCATAATGGAAGCTGGAGGTAAGATCATGAATATATCCGCCGGTGAGTGGGCCGAAGATCCCTGCAATTGCATATCCCATAAATACGTACGGAAATATAGTTGCCAGGTTGGCGACTCCGAATTGTTGAGCACTTTCTTTCGCAAAGAGAACAAAGTTTGAACCGTATCCGAATCCAATAAGGATGGATAAGGTGAGGTAGCTCACATTGGTTAAGGGCAAATACCCCATCAGAAAAACAGCTACTGTTTGAAACAGGAGGGCTGCTATGATACAAGATCGGGCAGGCAGGTAGTCGCTTATCCAGCCCCAGCTTAATCTTCCTGCAAAATTAGCAATGGCAAAAACGGAAACCCCTACCATTAGGATGTGTTGTTCCAGACCGTGCTCCCCACCTATTGGACTTAAATTACCAAGCACTAACAATCCGGCAAAAGTTCCAAAGAACATTCCAATTACTAATTGCCAATAATGTTTAGATCGTAACATAGTTGTTGCCGGACTCACTTCGATAGTGCCACTGGAAGAAGGGTTGTGAAGAAAAAAAACTGAAAACAGAATCAGAGCTCCATACCCCAATCCGATACGTTTGAAAATTGCCATTATATCAAGTCCGTCGTTGAGCGCTTGCTCAATCAGGAAGGTTAATACTACAGCTGCAAGTCCGAACCCTGCAGAAACTATTCCTGTAACAAGACCTTTTTTAGCAGGAAACCACTTCACCGGTAGTGTTAATGCTGTTAAGTATCCGAATCCTGTCCCTATTCCGGCCAAAATGCCGGTACCCAACAGAATAAGGTAAAAGTTACCTCCGGAGTAACCTGAGATGAGATATCCGGCACCAAAAAAACAGGCAGATAGTACCGCCTGAAAACGTGGAGTTATTTTGTGCTGAAGTTTGCCGGCAAAAATCATAGTCGCCGGAAATACGAGAATAACTGCACCAAAGACCAGTTGCGATTGAACTGAAGTCCATTGATAGTTGCTTTGTAGTTCAGGAACAAGGATACTCCAGGCATAGATTCCTCCCAAACATAACATTATAACAAAGGAGAACAACACAGTTAACAGAGACCTTGAACGTGGAATATGTGTTGTCTTTGTCATAAATTTATAATCTTTGAAGTGTATAAATCACCGCCCGTATACAACGCTTGAGTTCTTTAGCTCTTTAGTACCTACACCTTGTTTTGTGTAGTTTGTTTCGTGTATACGGACGGTGTATATAAAATGTTAAAGCGTAAATCCAATACCTAAATTAAGTTGATTACGTTTCATAGTTAGGTCATCCCGGGTGTTAATGTCGTTCATCCCCCAGTCGTATCCAACTTTAATTTGTAGGTTGTGATAGCGAATTCCACCACCTACTCCCAATTGTAGGTTAAAGCGTGAGTAATCCGGCTTGTCGTTATCATCAGTGTCGATTTCATAATGATGAGTTGTTGTGGTAACTTCCGAACTACCAATATTTACAACCGTTTTAGTCATTTCTTCCAATCCGAAATCTAAATTTGGTCCTCCGAAAGCAAACATCTTTAAGTCATTTCCTAATGGAAAAACCAGTTTTAGTCGCAACGGAACCTCAACAAAGTGTCCGGAGTAATTGCTTGTACCCAGCATTCCATCTGTGTTTTTCATTAGTAACTGGTATTTAATCCCGTACTCAATATTCAGTGGGCCAGCCAATTGTACTTCACCTACCGGACCAAATTGAAATCCGGTTACCGCATCGCTGTTAGTAGTTGTTGAGTTTACATATCCGGCTTCAATTCCAAATTGTTGCGCACTCACTACTCCGGTTCCCGCTAAGAGAACAATAACAAACAGTTTTTTAATTAACTTCATACCTGATAAATTTTAATTGGTTAGTAAAATTATGCCGTTCAATTGCTGTCCGGGTATTTACAACCGAAAGCAGACAGATAAATGAACATCATAAGGTTTGACTCGTAAACATCTTTAGAACGTGCTTCGTTCAATGGTTGGTGTAAAATAACATCTTTTATTGCTATTATTATACTTTTTTTAGAATAATTGAAAAGCTATAAAATGAGCTATGATGTGCATTATGAACACGCAACTCAGTGTTTTTAGATTGAAATAACTATCTTTGCAATAGAACTAATTTGATTAACAAATGAGACAATTTATATTTACGATGAGCCTTTCTTTGCTCTCTACGATGTTGATGGCACAAGTTGATCCTTTAGGATCGGGCACAAATCAATCTCCACAACCTGATGGTTATACTCTCGTGTGGTCGGATGAGTTTAGTGGTAAAGGGAAGCCCTCACCTGACTACTGGAGTTACGAAGAAGGTTTTGTACGTAATGAGGAACATCAATGGTACCAATCAGATAATGCAATAGTTGAAAACGGGTTACTTGCAATAACCGGACGTAAAGAAAAGTTCAATAACCCAACTTATGAGCCCGGTAGCTCTGAGTGGAGAAAAAAGAGAGAGTTTGTTGAATATACTTCTGCGTCCATCAACACGAGAGGAAAGAAAGCCTTTAAGTACGGTCGCTTTGAAATCAGGGCTAAGATTCCTGTGGTGACCGGATCGTGGCCTGCTATATGGACTTTAGGTGAGGAGGGTGAGTGGCCGGCAAGTGGTGAAATAGATATAATGGAATATTACGGAGATGGTATTCTTGCAAATGCCGCCTGGGGATCAGCTCGCCGATGGCATGCAATATGGGATTCCAGTAAGACGCCGATGGCTCACTTTTATAAAAAGGATAAAGACTGGGGTGATAAGTTTCATACCTGGGTAATGGACTGGACTCCTGACTATATTAAGCTATATGTCGACGGTGAACTTTTAAATACAATCGAAACAGCAACTACCATAAATGCGGATGGCACTAATCCCTTCACAAGTACTAAACATTATCTGTTGCTGAATTTGGCCTTAGGAGGAATTAATGGTGGTGATCCTACTCAACCGGATTACCCCATTACCTACTATGTTGATTATGTAAGAGTGTATCAACGTGTGCCCGGCTGTAAGTAATACGCTGGTTGTTATTTAACTTGAATTTATTTCTTAAAATACATATATAAAGTACTATGGACTCTAAAAACCAAAATCAACTCAATATCGAACTTTCACCAGAAGTTGCAGAAGGAATCTATTCAAATCTGGCTATTATTTCGCATTCAAGTTCAGAATTTGTGTTAGACTTTATTCGTTTGATGCCCGGAACTCCTAAGGCGAATGTGAAATCACGTATCATTTTGACTCCTGAGCATGCTAAACGATTAATGTTTGCACTTCAGGATAATATTGCAAAGTTTGAAGCACAAAACGGGAAAGTGAAGGTTTCGGATAATGCTATGTTACCTCCAATGCCAACTGGTTTCGGAGAAGCATAACTACCCGGGTTGCAGCTATTTAATTTCGATGTTGGTGCTTGAGCTTATAGGTTTACCGGAACGTGTCAGTCCCCATAGTTGTACACGGTAAGTTCCACTTACATCAGAAGTAGTGAAGTGGGTTTCATACTTGATGCTCCCGTTAGATGTATTTTTATTCTCCCAAACAAGTGTAGTGCGCAGATCCGGAGTGTGTGCACGTTCGGAGGGAGATAGTTCAGGAATATCTGCCAGTATCCAGTTGTTTTGTGGGCCTGTATAAGTGCTGATGAGTGTAGATGTATCCAGTTGAAAACCTCTGAAATCCTTTTCGTAGGTGTTAAAGGTTACAATTCCATCGTATAGTTGTCCACTGAAAACAAATTGTCCACGGTAGATTTCAATTCTTTCTATCAGTGCTGCATTGTACTGTAATAACAAATCGTGATTAAACACCGGAACATTATCCAGTAATACCAGGGTATTCCCAATGGTATAACCGTCAGGTCCTTCACGGTTAACAGCTAATGTTCTTTTATTACCTACTTTACGAAAACGTACATTGCTAACGTATTCCAATATTACTTCCTCTATTGTATTAAAACGGGTAAACTCTTCCAGCTTGTAAATCCAGTCGGGCGTATAAAGTATAGACTGACTTAATGTAACAGGTTTATAAAGTTGCGGTTGAAAATTCTCTTTAGCCTGTAATGCAATATACCTTTTTTGTATATCCTGAAGGTAGTTTGAATCGGGTAGGAATGCTGGTGTTGGAAGGAAGTCAACTCCTGCAAAGGGAGTCAGAAAATCAAGTGAGTAACGTTCATTATTAGGAGTATTAATCGAACTGGCTAAATCTGTTTTTCCTGTAATAAAGTTCGATATAAATTCATATTCGTTTTCTGAAATTCTTTTACCAGCCACCAACCCGGGTTGATTGCCGGGCACTGAAAGCAGGACAGGTACATTCCCGGGGAGGTCTCCGTTAATTCTTGCTCTGATAATATGTCCTTCGTACTCGGCCGGGAATGCTCCTTTTGAAAGTTGTAATGACTTATTTGTTCTGGTTATTTGTGGGGCTGGTGTTGTGCCGGGAAAATGAGCTGCGACTGAAAGATGATAGATTGCCAGATCGGAAGGTAAATTCCGAACTGTAATCTTTCCGGTTTGTCTTAAGCCATATTCTTGTTTGTCAGTTGACAGATAAGTTGTATCCTGGATTTCGGGTGTTACTTGATTGGTCGGATCAGTAGTCTCTAATTGAGAATGGTGAAGAGTTCGTGCATTTATAATTGAAATCAACTGCTCGGTCTGAACAGCCGGGCTTTCGGTCCTCATAAAACGCGTATACGCACATAGTCGATAATAACCTGTAGGGAGATCCTCCGGTATCGATATAATTCCGGACCCGCAGCCATTGTTGATAGTAAACATCACCTGACTCAGCGATTCTGTTGAATCTGCCAGTTCTATATATCCAACTTTACTGAAAGTTACAGGTTTGAGATGTTCATCCGTGGTAATAAAGGAGACAAGAACATCCTCGCCGGCAAGGTAGGTGTTTTTATCGGTAATCAGTTGTACCCGCTCTTTAAAATCAGCATAAAGCATCATCGATGAGATGAGTGCCAATATTGTTAGTAGGTTTTTCATCAGAATTGGGAATTTAATTGATGGTCGTTTGGCCAAAAATCAGGTTTTATATTGGTACCACCACTGTAGGTGCAATCTATACATTCGTAGGGTGCATAATGAGTCACACCTCCTAGTTTGTCATATAAATAAATACCATAACCTAATGTGGGAGTAGTTTCAACATCACAGTCCTTAAACGGTTTTTCGTATTTAGCCTGCTCTCTGTTTATGTATATGCTACGTCGGGTTGGAATACATACTTCCACATAGCCTATAACCGGAATATCCTTGTTTAGACAGCGAATGTTGCCGTTCATTTCAGAAGGAACAGGTGCAAATATGCTACCCATATCATCCATGTTTTTTTGCAGATTGGTAAAATAATCGTATGCTTCTCTGCCGATGGAATATTGGGTAACTTCTATAAAATATAAATGTGATATCCGTTTGTAACCTGAAGGTATTTCAGCAATCTTTTTATCAATGATTTTATTTTCTTTCAACTGTACAGTATTCTCTAACAGAAGCGATATTGAATGGTTGTTTTGCCAGCAGTAGTAGCGGGGATTACGTGGTCCGTATTTCTCATCGTACTCAAAGTATTCCTCTTTTTCAGCATCGTATGCACCGGTGGCATACAGCTCAGCAGTATACTCCCAGGTTTCGTTGAACGTCCATCTGTAATATCGTGAGCCTGCTTCGTTACCTTCACTGTTAACCATTATTTCAAGTGGAGCACCCGGGCCCTGCTTACGGTAGTGAATAGAATCTATTGGAGGAGAAACAACAGGAGAGAGAAATTCTGAAACGTATTGTTCTTCGTTCCATTCGATACGAATTCTATACATGCTATCTACATCAAGCTTCCCAACCATTATCTCGTAAGTTCCCCAATCAGTTTGCAACGACGCCGGGAAGGTGAAGCCTCCGCTTGTTTCGACATATACTACGGCGTTGCCTACGGGATTTGTTTTAGCCGACCGTTCATTTAATGCATAGCTTCGTGAAAGTTTGATGGAAGTGATGCTATCTGTGATAGTACCATCAACAACCAGTATCTCGTCGTCAACAACTTCCACATCGGGGGTGAATTCACTGATACAAGCTGACAGAAACAGGGATGCTATAAGTAGGATGTAATACCTGGTATTCATAGTTTGCTTAAAATTTTATCGTATAAGATATGTAAGGAATAGGTGCTCCAAAAATGGAAAGTTGGTATCCTTTCAAACTCCCCAGTTCCGGTTTAAAAAACAGGGAATAGACGTTCTTTCTGCCGGTAATATTGTATACGCCTATCGATACCATGCTGTGTGTTAATTTGGTGATTCTATGACTGGGTTCAATATTAAAGGATCCATCCATTCTTATGAAATCGGGAATCCGAAATTGATTTCTATCTGAATAGTAGACATATTCACCGCCTGCAAACTTATATCTTGCCACCGGAATCGTGATTGGTCGGCCTGTACTATAAAACAGATTATAAGAAATACTGTATCGTCGGGTAAATTTATAATTGCCAATAAATTTAAAATCATGTGGTTTGTCGACATCCGATACAAACCAATCACCTCCATTAACAGGATTGCTTAATAAGGGGTCGTTTTGCTTAAGAAAACTGCGTGACCATGTGTAACTAATCCATCCGTTGAACTTGCCTATGGGCTTCTTTATCGAAAATTCAACCCCGTACGCCTTACCTTGAGTCTTGGTTACTTCAGTTTCAAGATGGGGATTCATTACCAGTTTTGCACCACTACGGTAATCAAGGTAATTGTCGGTGGTTTTATAATAAACCTCAAGTGAAGTTATATATTGGTTTTGGAAAAAGTTCTTATAAATACCGGCAGCATATTGCACTCCCGATTGTGGCTGAATGTGTTGATCAGACAGTTTCCAGGTATCGTGAGGCGACATCACAGCAGCGTTGGATATCTTATGGATGAACTGTCGCATCGAATTGACTCCGGCTTTTACTGATAAATCATACCGAAGAATGTACCTGGCAGATAGTCGGAATTCCGGACCGTGATAATTCTTTTGAAATATACTTTCCGATTGTTCCAGGTCGGTCATAGTGGCTAATGAAGGGATGTATCCCTGCTGATAGGTGTAGTAACTTCTTGGTCCTAAGAGTTGATACATGCTATATCTGATACCGGCATTCACTGCCAGATCTTCTGATATGTTCCATTCGTCACTCAGGTATAGAGAGCTTTCCAGCGCTTTATCAGTTTGTAATTGATTCGGAATTACAAGCGATTCCTTTCCTTCAGGATCCATGGAGCCCGGAGCTAATTGATAGTACAACAGTTGGACACCCATATTCAGAGTGTGTTTCGTATTCAGAAAATAGTCCAGGTCGGCCCGGGCAAAAAGCTGTTGGATCCGGGAATTCATTCTGTATGCAATATTCGGATTAGCATCATTGCTGATAACATTGGAATAGCTGTCGTATCCTGCCGTATAGTTACCTACAAACCGGTAAGAGTGTTCTTTCCGAAGTGAGGCAGAAAAGTTTTTGTTCTCGTAACTGTATCGTTCCGTCGGTTCAAAGCTAAACTGATCCTTGCTGTAATAAGCATGCAGTTGTAGTTGACTTTTATCATTCAGGCGATGGTGGGTTACCGCATTTAAATCGTAAAAACCTGCTTTTCCTTCGTTATAGCCGCTGTTCTCAGGTATTAAGCCTAACATCCAGTCGGAATAACTGGCCCTTGCACCTATCGAATACTGATTATTGGTTCCGACCGGACCTTCAACTGCCATTCTGCTGGTTAACAACCCAAGCGAAAGTGAGCCTTTTGTGGTCTGAGAGTTACCCTTGCGGCTACTCACATCAAGTACCGAAGCAATTCGTCCGCCATACCTGGCTGGAATGTTACTCATGTACAGTTCCATGTTATCGGATAAATCCGGATTAAATGAAGATAATAACCCAAATAAATGTGTTGGGTTGAAAATCGTATTGTGATTGAGACGGATAAGGTTCTGGTCGGTTGCACCCCCTCTGACATTAAAACCTCCGGAGAGTTCGCCCCCCGATTTCACTCCCGGCAATGTAAGTACAGCCTTTAAAACATCCATTTCGCCGAAAACTGATGGAATGTTTTTAATTTCACTCATTCTTAATCGTTCAACCCCCATTCCTGTATCCTTGACCTTGTTGATACGGGAAGATAAAATGGTAAGCTCATCAATTTCGAAGATTTGTTCATCCGATTCAATG
>JAQUYE010000119.1 GCA_028691965.1 Paludibacter sp.
AACCGGTGCGATTGGGCTCCTTCTTCGGTCGTCTGAACTTCTCATTCTCGGATAAGTACCTGCTCACACTTACAGCCCGTGAGGATGGTGCCAGTGTATTCTCTCCCAAAAACAAATGGGGTTTTTTCCCGGGAGCTGCACTTGCGTGGCGCGCTTCGGAAGAATCGTTCCTCCTGGATCAGAAAGAATGGTTGTCGAACCTGAAATTCCGTGTTAGTTACGGTGCTGTAGGTAATAGCCGTGTTGGTACCTACTGGCGTCAGGATTACGGATACGTGGATCTTACCCGTACTAAAACCTACTATCCGAACGAAAATATTGAAAATGCAATGGTTCCCAGTAATACACTCCGTAACACAGATCTTACCTGGGAAACTACCATTACTCAAAACCTCGGGATGGACTTCGGACTGTTTGATAACCGCCTGTCGGGTACCCTGGAAGTGTACTGGAATAAAACCAAGGACCTGATTGTGGCTGTTCCGCTACCTGCTGCTTCGGGTTATTCGCAACAGTATCAAAACGTGGGACAAACCTCCAACCGTGGGGTGGAGCTGGCAATGAACGCCTATATTATTGAGAAGAAAGATTTTACACTTTCGGCTAATTTCAATATCTCGTTCAATAAGAACAATATCGATAAATTCTCCAATGGTGAAACCAACTGGAAACTTTATGGATCAGGATGGAACGGTAGTGCCGAACCATCGTACGATTATTTAGTGCAGGAAGGCGGTCCGATTGGTCAGATGTACGGATATGTAACCGAAGGTATGTATTCGTTCGATGATTTTACATGGAACACTTCCACCAATGGCTGGGATCTTAATCCGGGTGTGGCAAGTAATGCACATTTAGTAAGTATGGGTAAGTATTTCGGCCCGGGTGCTCTGAAACTGAAAGACATTGCCGGTCCCGATGGTTCCGGCCCCGATGGTAAAATTACGGAAGACGACCGTACCGTTATTGGTAATGCCAATCCGATTCATACCGGTGGTTTTGGTCTGAATACCACTTTCAAAGGTTTCGACTTTTCTGCCTTCTTTAACTGGTCGTTCGGAAACGATATTTACAATGCCAATAAGATTGATAATACATCGTATCTGTTGACTCGTCGTTATCAGAACCTGAGTTCTGATATGAGTCTCGACAAACGTTTTACAACGATTGACCCACTGACCGGTTATAATGTATACCAGGGCACTTACGGCGACCCGGCACGTTTGGCTGAGTTGAACCAGAATGCTACTATCTGGCATCCGATTATGACTACCACAGTGTTCCACTCGTGGGCTGTTGAAGATGGTTCGTTCCTGCGCCTCAACAACCTAACCCTGGGATATTCTTTACCACAAAAGCTGGCTAAGAAACTCCAGATGGAAAACTTACGTCTTTATGCAACAGGCTATAACCTGTTTGTATTTACCAACTACTCAGGACCGGATCCTGAAGTAAGTACCCGTCGCAGTACCCCTCTTACACCGGGTGTCGACTATTCAGCGTATCCGAAAGCCCGTTCGTTTGTGGCAGGTATTAATGTAACATTCTAATTTGTAGTACAATGAAAAAGATAAAATATATAGCAATAGTTCTATTAAGTGTGATGATCGCATCGTGCGATGATTACCTGGACACCTATTCGCCCTCTACTTACGATAATATTACCGTATTCCGTTCGGTGTCCAATGCTGAAGATGTATTGATGGGAGTTTATTCCATGTCGGCCGATGCCAATATGTACGCTCAACGTGTAACCATGAACTGGTGTACCAACTCCGATATCGAATTTGCGGGTGCAGATGAGAATAGTTACAACCAGACTACCAACCGTGGGGTATCTAACTACTATTCAACACCCGGTAACAGCGTATTGTCGTGGACCAATATCTACCGACTTATTGAACGTGCCAATCTTTTAATTGAAGGCATCCACGAAAGTCCGGTAATGGATGATGCTGATACTAAAAAGCAAATGGAGATGTTGTTGGGTGAAGCACTTACCCTTCGTGCACTGGCCTATTATGAACTGGTAAAACATTGGGGTGATGTTCCGTTTAAAACCGAACCTACTTTGCCTGATTTAAGTAATGTATATCTTGGTAAAACCGATCGTGATACTATCTACAACCATATTATTGCCGATCTGCTCGAAGCTGAAACTTATGTTCCCTGGATTGGAGAATCAGGATATACTGTGGAGCGTATTACCAAGGGCTTTATTAAAGGGATGATTGCACGAATCAGCTTGTCGGCCGGAGGTTATTCACTGCGCGACAAAGCCGGATACCCGATGGAACGCAGAAGCGATTGGCGTGATTTTTACGAACTTGCCAATACCAAATCCCGCGAAATCATGGAGAAAGGAGTTCACCAGTTGAATCCTTCCTACCTTAATGTATGGAAGAATCTTAACAGTCTGAAATTCGAGACCACCTACAACGAGAATATGTTTGAAGTTGCTACCGGCCTTGGTCAGAACGGAGAAATGGGGTATAGCATCGGGGTACGTTTCTATGCCAATCCAAAATACGGATACGGTAACAATGCCAATGTAGTAAATACAAGTGTTTATTACTTCTATTCGTTTGATCAGCTCGACAGTCGTCGCGATGTAACAGTAGCCAAAGCAATGTATAGCAATTCAGCAGGCGAAACTAAAGAAGTATTCCAGTCGAATCCGCTCTCGTACAATATCGGTAAATGGGATCAACGCTGGATGAGTCAGGAGTGGCTGGCACTTAACCTGGCCGCTGCCGGTAAGATTGGATATGGTATTAACTGGGCAGTTATGCGCTACTCTGATGTATTGCTGATGCATGCTGAAACCGAAAATGAACTGAATGAAGGCCCGACAGCTGAAGCTAAAGAAGCTTTGCGAAAGGTGCGTCAAAGAGCCTTTAATGCAGCCGACCACGCTATCAAAGTGGATAACTACATTAACTCTTTGGGATCAAAGGATGCATTCTTTGAAGCCATCGTTAACGAACGTGCCTGGGAGTTTGGTGGTGAGGCTGTCCGTAAGTTTGACCTGGTTCGCTGGAACATGCTACAGGATAAGATTGAAGAGCAACGTCAGAAGTTCCTGGCGATGTTGAACGGTGAGACAGTTACCATTTTCGGACAGACCTATAACTCGATTCCGCTGGCTATTTATTATAAGTATATGGAAGACAATGAGAACATCAACTGGGCTGATATCAATTTCTTTGATGATCGTCCCGATCTGGATGGACTCTCAACCGATGATCTGAAAGCACTCGGATATACCAAAGTTTCCTGGTTAGCCGGAGCTTCCGAATCGAACAAGACCAACTGGAATACCCGTGTTGAGTTGTTCAGTTCAGGTCTGGAGCAAGAATATAATGGTGTGTGCGATAACCGCTACCTGTACCCGATAGCGTCGACAGCCATTTCCGATTCACAGGGAATGCTTACTAATTCCTATGGTTATTAATACTTAAAGGTTAGAACAATGATGAAAAAAATTAATATACTGTATGCAGCAGTGTTGCTGATACTAATGAGTACCTTCACTGCATGTGAGGAATTCGGATTCCCGGTGGATGAAAGTCACAAACGCCTTTTTTCTCCGGTGACCTTCGCTACTGAGAATATAACTGCTACCGGCGTTGACTTCACTTTCTCGAAGGTGAAGGGAGCCGATAGCTATACAATTGAACTAAGTGAGGATAGTTTGCAGTTTGCCACTATCGTTCGTACTATAGAGTTAAGCGCTGATACCCTTAGCTATGCTCCGGGATCTGAAACCGTTTACCTGATTAGGGTGAGCGAACTAAATGGCGGTATGCCGATGTCGGCACGGTTGAAGTCCATTGCCTCCGACGGCAAACTACCTGAATCGAAATGGAGCGAACTATTCTTTAAAACACTAAGTGAACAGATCTTTGTAAATGTACTGGCATCCGAAAAGACTGATATGTCGGTCATCCTGCGGTGGAATGCCTCAGGGGCAGGAGTGACACATATTATGATGACCAATACCCTGGATAATAGTTCGGTTCGTGTCGATCTGACTGCCGAAGATAAAGCATCAAGTATGAAGCTGATCGAAGGCCTTGCAGGTGGAACTACCTATATTGCTGAAATTTTCAATAATGCCAACAAGAGAGGAACATTGACCTTCCGTACTAACGAATCGGTACCTGCCGAAGGTAAGGTTATACGACTGGATGGCACGGAAGACATCGATGAACTGTTGGCTGCCGAGTCGGGTGAAATCGTATTGGTAATGCCTGCCGGTTCGCAATTCAATGCTGAAAGAGTCGACTCTGAAACAGGTGAAGCTTCCTTTACGCTTCCACTAAGTGATAACATCACTAAACTCACCTTCTGGGGAGTGGAAGGCGATGTAAAAGCTAAATTACATTCAACCGCTATTAAGCTGGGTGCCGGTATTACAGAACTTACGTTCAGAAATATCGAATACTTTGGTAAGTCGGGAACTGCCGATTATGTGATCAACGAGAATACTACCCGTGCACTCACCCACATTACCTTCGAGGATTGTGAAGTACATACCGTGCGTGGTGTGTTCAGAATGCAGAATAACGCCAATTATACTGTAATTGAAAAGGCACTCTTTAAAAACAGTATTTTCCACGATCTTGGAAATTATAGTCTGACGAATACAAGTGCTGATAATGTACAATTGTTAGACCTCGAGATCAGTGGCTGTACATTCTATAATATAAGTGACCCACTTGGTAACTTCAAGAATGTGGCTAAGTCGGTGCTGGTTGATCAGTGTACCTTCTACAATGCGTTTGTTAATGGTAAATATATCTTTACCTTCAATACCAATTTTGTACCTGAATCGTTGATTATCAGCAATAGTATCTTTGGAAAGATTAATGCTACTGTACTGGATGGATCGCAGACCATGCGCGGAACTTCACCGAAGATAACATCGGAGTACATGTTCGATTCGTACAAAACGGCCGACTGCTTTGTACATACCGGTTATCCTATGACAGGCATCATCGAATATGAAGGTACTTCTGCTGATTTATTTGTTGACCCTGAGAATCATGACTTCAGAATAAAGGATCCTAATTTTGGCGGTTTATCAACTGCAGGTGATCCACGCTGGCGCTAATGAGTAGTTTCAATGGGGTGTTACGGTTTCGACCGGGCACCCCATTATTATTTACTTTCTTTGGTCCTGAAACGTTACAATTTTTTACCCTACATGAATACATTAAAGAAGTGGTTGACCCTTATAGTTATGGTCAACATATCACTAGTACACCTTACAGCAGGCAACTCAAGCTATGAGTACCTGTACAAGGACCTTCCCTTTTCGATGCCTCTCCTTGAAATTCCGCAATTCCCCGAACGAAGTATTTCTATTACAGAAGCAGGTGGAGTAGGAGATGGCAGTTTCCTGAATACCGAAGTTTTTGAAAAGGCTATTAACACGATGGCTGCTCAGGGAGGAGGCACCGTGGTTGTTCCTTTTGGTGTGTGGCTCACCGGTCCTATCGAGTTACAATCGAATATAAGGTTACACCTTGATAAGGGGGCTCTCATCCTGTTTACTGCCGACAAGGATGCCTATCCCCTGATACAAACAAACTTTGAAGGTTTATCAACCATGCGCTGTCAGTCGCCCATCTCTGGCCGTAACCTTACCAATATAGCCATTACGGGCGAAGGAGCTATCAATGGAAATGGAGAAGTATGGCGCCCATTGAAAAAATCGAAGGTAACCGAATCACACTGGCAGCGGGTACTTGCATCGGGTGGAGCAATGAAAAATCCTGAATTCTGGTTTCCATCCAAAGCTGCGCTTAAGGGAGACCTGCTGAGCGAACAAAACCTTAATGTGCCACGCAAGGATATGACGATGCAAGAATGGAAAGAGATACGTGACTTTCTTCGTCCGGTAATGGTAAGTCTGGTAGAGTGTAAAAACGTATACCTACAGGGAGTACTGTTCGAAAACTCTCCAAGCTGGAATATCCATCCACTAATGTGTGAAAATATAATCATTGATGGGGTGTTTGTACGTAATCCGTCGTATTCACAAAATGGAGACGGCATTGATCTTGAGTCGTGCAAAAACGCATTGATAGTCAATTCGGTGCTGGATGTAGGCGATGATGCCATCTGTATTAAGTCGGGTAAGGATGAAGAAGGTCGACGCAGAGGACGACCAACTGAAAATGTAATAGTCGATAATTGTCGTGTATTTAAAGGACATGGTGGTTTTGTAGTCGGCAGCGAGATGTCGGGCGGTGTACGCAATATCTCGGTTACCAACTGCTCCTTTATAGGAACCAACATTGGTTTGCGCTTTAAAAGCAACCGTGGCCGGGGTGGTGTAGTTGAAAACATCTACGTAAGCAATGTAAGCATGTACAATATAGTAAACGAAGCATTCCTGTTCGATCTGTACTATGGCGGTAAAACGAGAGAGGAGAGGGTGCCGGCAGTGGATGAAACAACTCCTGTGTTCAGGAATATATTCGTGAAGGATAT
>JAQUYE010000120.1 GCA_028691965.1 Paludibacter sp.
CGGAGGCTTCTGAAAAGATTTTTGATAAAGAAGGCTGGCTGCATACGGGTGCTTTGGGAACGGTGGATGCTGAAGGTAACATCTTTATACGGGGTAGAAGTAAATCAATGATACTGGGTCCGAGCGGTCAGAATATTTACCCTGAAGAGATTGAGGCAAAACTGAACAATATGCCATTCGTAATGGAAAGTCTGGTGGTTGAAAATAACGGAAGGTTATATGCCCTTGTGTATCCTGATTACGAGGCCGTTGATATGGAAAAACTCGATCAGCAACAACTTGAAAAGGTGATGGAGGAAAACCGCGTAGCCTTAAATAATATTGTCGCATCTTTTGAGTCGGTTGCTAAAATTAAACTTTATCCGAACGAATTTGAAAAAACTCCAAAGAAAAGTATAAAAAGATACCTTTATTCGACTGCTTTTTCGAATGGGCAATAGCTTGCAGTTCAATGAAATACTATAAAACAGGCAATTATTTTTAAAAAAGCACAAAAAATCTTTGTAAAAGTTTTTGCAGTATGAAAAAATGATGTAATTTTGCATCGATTTTGAATTGCAAACTATACGTTAAATTTTAAAGGTTTTAAAAAATGAAAAAAGTAATTTTGTTCTTTGCTGTTGCTGCTATCTTCGTTGCATGTGCTCCTAAAGCTGCTGAAGCTACTGAAGAAGTTGTAGACACCGTAGCTGTAGAAGAAGTTGTAGAAGAAGTAGTTGTTGATTCTGCTGCTGTTGCTGTAGTTGACTCTGTTGCTGCAGTAGTTGCTGAATAATTAAACAGCGATTAAAAAAGATAAAGTCCGTTCTTTGTAACGGACTTTTCTTTTTTATAGACCTTTACTCTCGGTATTTTTTTTTATTTTTGCGGTTTAAAGTATAAAAAGATATGGTATTAAGAATTGCAGTACAGGCTAAAGGGCGGTTGTTTGAAGAAACAATGGCACTCTTACATGAAGCAGGAATCAAATTGGAATCAGGTAAAAGGTTGTTGTTGGTCCCTTCACGTAATTTTCCGTTGGAAGTGTTATTTCTTCGGGATGATGATATACCCCAGTCGGTAGCCGATGGAGTGGCTGATGTAGGTATTGTTGGTGAAAATGAATTTGCCGAAAAGAAAAAAAATGCCCTGCTTACAAAGCGTTTAGGATACAGTAAATGCCGTCTTTCTCTGGCGGTTCCAAAAGAAACTGACTATAAAGGGGTTGAATGGTTTTCCGGAAAAGTGATTGCCACATCCTATCCGGCGATTTTATCTGATTTTTTATCCAACCACCAGGTGCAGGCCGATATTCACGTTATTACCGGTTCGGTGGAGATTGCTCCGGGAATAGGGCTTTCGGATGCAATTTTTGATATAGTAAGCTCCGGAAGTACGCTGGTTACTAATCATCTGAAAGAGGTGGAAACGGTTATGAAATCGGAAGCTGTACTGATTGAGAATCCCGGTCTGTCGGATGAGAAACGTGAAATTCTAAATGAATTATTGTTCCGTATCGATGCGGTAAAGCTGGCAGAAGATAAAAAATACGTACTCATGAATGTACCTTCTGCAAATATAGCATCTATTACCGAGGTGCTTCCCGGAATAAAAAGTCCGACGGTACTTCCGTTAGCAAAAGAAGGCTGGAGTTCGTTGCATGCTGTAATAAGGGAAAAGGACTTCTGGGAAATTATTGGTAAATTGCGAACACTGGGTGCTGAAGATATTTTGGTAGTTCCAATTGAGAAGATAATATTGTAGTAATTGTTATTGGCCTATGAATCTTTGTATCGATCAGGGCAATACCTCTGTTAAAGTAGGCGTGTTCGACGGAGATGAGCTTGTATACATCAATCATGCTCAGCAGTTGGACCCGGCTTACTTAAGAGAGTTGATTTCTACCTATTCTGTTCGCCATTCGATTCTTTCTTCCACAGCATCTCAATCTCCACACCTAGGTGAGGTAGTTGAAAACTCAGGAGCGTCGTTTCATGAGTTCTCAGCATCTACAGCCTTGCCCTTCACGAACGCCTACAAAACTCCTGAAACCTTAGGAAAGGATCGGTTAGCCGGTATAGCCGGAGCTTCAGCGTTGAAACCGGATAGTGATCTGCTGGTAGTGGATGCCGGTACGGCAATTACATTCGATTTTATTGATGCCGGTGGAGTATACCGTGGAGGTAATATATCGCCGGGACTGGAGATGAGAGCGAAATCGCTTCATTCATTTACGCACCGACTGCCATTGGTCGAACTCTCAGAGCCAGAGCAGTTTTTAGGTGTTGATACAAGCTCAGCTATCCTCAATGGAGTTATCTACGGAGCTGTTTTCGAGATTGATGGCTATATCGAATCTTTATTGCTAAATTATCCTAAACTTTCGACTTTTTTAACAGGAGGGAGTAGCTTTTTCTTTGATAACAAGTTAAAAAATCGCACCTTTGCAGTCAAAAATTTAGTATTAACGGGTTTAAACAGAATTTTAAATTTTAATGTTCAATAAACACTTTCTTTTTGTTGTGGTGATGGTGGTATGTAGCGGATGGATATTGGCTCAGAATAACACCAATTCACCTTATACCCGTTTTGGATACGGTGAACTGATCGAAAATTACACAGCCGAACAACGCGCCATGGGTGGAATTGCGATAGCAGGACGAAACCCGCTTTCGATAAATACCGTAAATCCGGCCTCTTACACATCAGTTGATTCTCTTACTTTTATGTTTGATGTTGGGCTCAGTGGATTGATCTCTCAATTCCAGGATCCACAGGGTGTCAACAAAAAGTTCACTTCCAACCTTGAATACATTAGTTTGCAGTTTCCCTTTACCCGCTGGATGGCTTTCAGTGCCGGGATGTTGCCTTATTCTTTCTCGGGATACTCTTTTTACCGATCTGATTCGATAGCTGTGTATCACCCTGATCAAACCGATCGCTATGCAAAATACACGCAGAGTTTTAGTGGGAATGGTGGTGTTTCGCAGGTATATGCCGGATTGAGCTTCAACTTGTTTAACCAACTGGCGTTGGGGGTAAATGCCTATTACATGTTTGGAGAAGTGAATAACCGTCGAAGCAATGTGTTTACTACTACCGGTTACGAATCGTCGACACAGGATAATTCGATTGTTGTTAGTAATTATCGATTCCGTTACGGTCTGCAATACTATCGCGTATTTGCTAAAAAGCACGATGTGAAAGTTGGGTTTATATTCGAAAACAAAGCTCCGCTGGGAGGAGAGTCGATGCAAATCAATACCGGTGTGCCAACCGATACGATCAATTTTACCAACAATTTTGATTTGCCAATGACATTCGGTGGAGGTATTAACTATACTTTTAACGAGAAAATTACCATAGGAATTGATTATGTTACCCAGCAGTGGGCCGACGCCAGATTTTACAACAAGACAGATAGTTTGGCCAATCATTCCAAACTTTCGATAGGTGCCGAATATATCCCGGATATAAGAGGCCGCAATTATTCAGATAGAATACGATACAGAGCAGGTTTTACTACCAGTGAACCTTACTATAAAGTTGCCGGTAATGTACAGCCCCGTAACTTTGGTATAAGTTTTGGAGTAGGACTACCATTGAGGACCAGCAATACATTAATTAATGCATCGGTTGAATACGGTAAAGTAGGTGAACGTTCACTGTTTAGAGAAGACTATTTTAAATTTACACTCAATGCTACTTTTAGTGAAAACTGGTTCTTTAAACGTAAACTGTAAGAATAATTAAAATCTAAAATAATGTATCTAAGTATGAAAAGATTAGTTTTAATGATGCTGAGTGTAGTGCTGGTTACCGGTTGCTACGCACAAAGAGGAAGCAAAAAGGATAAGAAAGACAAGAAAGACAAGACTGAACAAACTCAGGCTCCTGCAGTTGAAGAACCGGCAGAAGAAAGTGTTGTAACAGAAGAATGTATTATGAATATCAGTCTGTTCAACGAATCTGCTAAAAACAAGCAGTATGCTGATGCACTGGGTCCCTGGAATGATGTGTTTGAGAATTGTCCATCTGCCAACAAAGTGATTTATAGCCAGGGTAGGAATATTGTACAATGGGAGTTATCTCAACAGAAGGATGATGCATCGTATCAAAAAGTGTTCGAGAAGCTTATGAAGATGTACGATAAACGAGTGAAGTATTTTGGGGATGATGAGCGTTATCCTACACCATGGATTAAAGGTGTAAAGGCCCTCGATTACCTGATTTTCTCAAAAAGCGATAATATCCAACCTCCTTACGAATGGCTGGAAGAATCGGTTGATGGGTTGGGTGAAAAGTCGGACATCGAATTTATTCGTCAGTTTGTAGTATTGTCGGATAGAAAGTATGCAGCTGACAATACACATGCTGAGAAATACATTGCCGACTATTTAAAAGCAAACCTGGTGCTTGAAGCCATGATTGCTGATAGTACTAATGCCGACCTGGCAGCTCAGGCAGCTCAGTACAAAAATGGTATTGATGTGTTGTTTGCACAAAGTGGTGCGGCCGATTGTGCTACACTGGACAACTTATACAAGGAAAAGGTTAAAGCGAATAATACTGACCTGAGTTATTTAAATAAAGTAATTTCGTTCTACCGTAGAGTTAAATGTACTGAATCTGAAGTATACTTTAGCGCAGCAGTTGATGCCTATAAGATTCAGCCTGATGCCGAATCAGCAGCCGCTCTTGCCGCTATGTCGTTCAGCAAGGAAGATTTTTCAAAAGCTGTGGATTATTACCGTGCAGCTGCCGATCTGACTGAAAATAAGTTGGACAAAGCCGATTATAATTATAAAATTGCTCAGATTTATTACTCAAAACTATCTGATTACCCACGAACTAAAACCTTTGCACTGCGTTCACTTGAATTTAATCCGTCTAACGGAGGTGCATACTTAATTATCGGGTTGGCTTATGCGGGTGCCAGAGGAATCTTTGATGATCCTATTCTACAGAAAACAGTTTTCTGGGTAGCAGTTGATAAATTTGTAAGGGCTAAACAAGTTGATCCAACTTTAGCTGAAGATGCTGATAAGTTAATTGCAACTTACAGTCGTCATTATCCCACCAAGGAAGATATTTTCATGCATCCTGATATGCAGTCAGGAAAGACTTTCTTTGTAGGAGGTTGGATTAGTGAAAGTACTACAGCACGATGAAATTGAAATTGACTTTTCTTTTCAACGATTCTAATATAAATCAATGCATGACAACCGCCCTTATGGTGGTTGTCGTGCTTTTTTCCTTTGTTTCCTGTGGTCGGCCGGATACTGATTTCGTTGAAGCAGTACAAGACCGTTCGCAAACACCTCAGTTGCATGCAACGGATGTTACTACTGTTATATCTGATTCGGGTATAACCCGTTATCGTATCAATACTCCCCAGTGGGATATTTACGATAAAGCCAGTCAACCCTATTGGGAATTTCCTGTAGGAGTACATCTCGAGCGCTTTGATGAACAATTGAAGGTGGATGCAAATGTTCACTGTTTGTATGCCAAATTTTTAGAGCGTGAACAAATTTGGGAGTTAAAAGGGAATGTCAGAGCAACAAATATCCAGGGTGAGTTGTTTGAGACAGAGCAGCTGTTCTGGAATCAACGTTCTGAATTAATATATTCGGATAGTTTGATTAAGATTACGAAAGCTGAATATATCATTGTCGGGATCGGTTTCCAATCTAACCAGGAAATGACCAAATACTTTGTCAAACAGACTCAGTATGTCTTTCCGGTTACAGAAGAATAACTGTTTACAACTATGTCAACAACATTAAAAGCTGTTTTGCTTTTTACGCTGCTTTTATTCAGCGTTTCGGTCCACACCCAGGAGCGTGAGATAAGTCGCGTTCCCGGTCCGGGCCGAATCCCGTCTAATTCATCCAATCCCGGTGCCGGTGCTGCCAACGATCAGGGTTCTACCCACGAAAAGGGAACTGTGCCAATTCAGCTTAAAACCTGGAAGGTGTCGGGCATGTTAGCTCAGGTGGATTCCATAGCTGTTGATACCGCTCACATCAATTTTCAGCTCGATAATCACATCGACCGTTTTAGTATTGCCAATGCGTACAGGGGTCACCTTGGTTCGCCACTACAATCAAAAATCTATTTTGATCGGCCGCAGCAGAATGAATTTATTTTTGCTGATGCTTATTATCCCTACCTGCATCAGATTGAATCGACTACTTTTTACAACACGAAGACCCCCTTTAGCAGCCTC